>NZ_JAMKFF010000012.1:0-49486 GCF_023574125.1 Corynebacterium intestinale | reverse complement strand
CGCACCCGAGTGGTGCGGCTACCGGAAGTATCACCCCGAGCGCCGCGAGCTGCTACCAGATACTCACTGAAGCGCTACCAGATAGTCACGACACTGCTACCAAATAGCCGGTCGCAACACTTGCCTCGGGCTCTATGGCGTCAAACGCCTGGCGGGAAGCCTAACAGCAAGATATGCAGTTAGGGCCTCATCGCAAGTCTTAATGAACGAAATCGGTTGATTATCATCCCCGACATAATAAAAAGGTGTGCCAGTAAGAAAGCCACGAGACCAGTCGTGATATCTGATGCAATGCCGAACCAAGCTGGTTCGGTGAAGAATGTCGCGCACACCAAGAGGCTAGTAGTCAGAACCCCGACCGCCACTGTGTAATTCACATTTGCAAACAGCTGGTCGACAAGCGTAATTGTGTCGCTGTCTCCTTGGAAGAATATATCAGCTCTCAAGGAGAGGCTCTTATCAAAAACCTGAAAAGCCAAGTTGAACACCAGCCCAGTGTATACAGCTACGGCGGAAAGGAGCGAAGAGATATTAGCATGCGGGTCACCGAAGAATCCCGCACCTAGCCCGAACAAAAGAGGTAATACGTAGAGCGAAATTAGCATGTCCGCTCGAATTCGTTTTCGCCCATCTCGAGTCCTTAGGGTGTCGAGTTGGTCTTTGACGACCTTTATCGGGGTTGCACCAGAGTAAATCAAGTTACTCATCTAATTTCCAAACCTCGAAGCTTTGCAGGCTGCCGACTTCTTCAAAGCTATCTATATTTTTACTGGGGCGCGAGTCAATGTCAGTGAGATTAGACGTTCCCTCGATAACGAAATCTGCTGTTGCGAGAAACTCTGCGTCTGTGGGAACTTCGTCTTGAATTTCACGTTCAATGGAGAACGATACTGACGGAGTTTCCTCATCGAGGATTGAAATGGTGCGCGACTTGCCCCGAGCAGTTTCGACTGTTGCAACGACTTCAGTTTCTTCTAGATTTTCCGGGTAATAACCAAAAGTTTGGGCGAGCTCTTCGGTCGATTTATTGCGGAATTTAGAGAACTGACCAAATCCACCACGTACTGTGTACTTGGTCGCTCTCTTCAAAGAAGCACGCGCAATCCAATCGAGGGGATTAACTTCATCTTCACCCGCGGCTTCTTCCTCTATTTCAGATTCTCCTCGAGCAAGTGGCACTCGAAACTCAACCGACTTCGTTATCATCTCTCCAAGATTCTGACCCATCGTTCTTATATCCTGAATTGGCTCGAATCTTGCAGTAAGGTCTCTTTTGAGGTTAACTCGCGCTGCATTCTTGAATAGTTCTGAGATGATTCCATATGCGCTATAATTTGCGACACGCTCAACTAGAAGCAAGGCCTTTCGGCCTCCTTGGATCGAAACAAACAGTGCGCGCAGCGTGAACCATTCAGCATCTCCAAACTTTCTAGTGGCGGTCGTTCCAAGTGAAGCAAGATCTAGGTTGCTGTTGAAGCCTTTGATGCCGACGCGCATTTTAAAGAGTACTTGGTCTCCGGATCTTAGTACCTCCATCCCCTCAAGCAATCTGGTCGAATCAGTGCCATACACGCGTGGGTCTTCTTCTTTGACTAGCTGATAAAAACAATTGGCGGCAAAGTCGGATCCTGTTAGTTCGGGATTAGAGCAAACGTTTCCCATTTTCAAAATCTCTGTGGGTTTACCTTTCGGTGCTAGTGAGAATAAATAAGGGGTAATGGAGTGCTCAGCCATAGCTTTTCCTCTCAGTTGATCAACCGGATAGGCCTACGAGACCTCGATTTTACGGCTCTACGGTTCCGATTCTCGAAGTTCTAGAAGTGATTTTCTCATGTTCTAGTCATTTCCGCAGTTGGCTAGGTGCGGTTATCCAGGCACGTAACGTGCTAGCCAACCTGGGCAAAAAGCACAGTAAAGCCACCCTAGAAGCAGCATGCCAGCAGGTTGTGGATAAGAACCTGGCTCCTACGATGGCAGTGATCAAACGCATCCCGACTGATATTGCCCACGCTTGTCAGATGCGAGTTTTGGTACCGAGTCCCCAGAACACCGGTACCAAAACTCGGATCTGACACGAGACCTTATGCTTGACTACTTTCTTAGGGTAGGCCTTTATGACGGTTTAGGTGTCTACAAAATCTGGCGAATTTAAAGAGTTTCGGCTTTTTTAAAGAACTACTCGCAGTCTCGGGGAGTGTGGGGCTCCGACGATTTTTTCTAGCTGGGGTAGCCTGAGATTCGATTCTTTGGCGATTACCTCCCGATGAACACCATTCTCTTCAAGAAGCTGAATGGATTTTTCCAATAGCGCAGGGCGGTCACATTCGGTGACGAGGCCTGGCTCTGCGCGCCTCCACTTCTTACGCGAAAGAGTGGTCATCGCGCCGCGGTAGCTATTTTCGCTAATCGTACCGAGCCGACGCATTCTGAATAGCAGCGCCTGAACGGACATGCCCCACTTTTCTTTCAGTTGGAAGAGTCGCTGCCAAGACTGCTGATTTATCGAACTAGGGAGGTCAGGGAGCAACGACGGGGTTGGTGCCAGAAATTCTGATGCAAAAAGATGGGCTTGAGATTCTGCAACTGTCTCGCCTGGCTCGGCTCCATCATGCATAACCAAATGCCCAAGTTCATGCGCTATATCGAATCTTTGGCGGTAGAAGTCATTCTTCTGGGGATTTAGTATGATGTACGCTCTATCTGCCACCCACATCGAGTATGCATCAACATTGGCGGTGGCTTCTTCGTTGAAAGCGACAATCACCCCTTTCCTTTCGGTGGTGAGAAGTAAGTTCTTTATCGGAACCGTGCCCAAGCCCCAGAATTCTCGGAGCAGAGACGCTGCAGCTTCCACTTCGCCATCTTCTTCAGGAAATTCTACTGACGGCAAGTCTGGTTCCGGAAGAATCAGATGTTGCTCTAGGGTGTCAGTGACAATGGCGGCGAGCACCCCAAACTGATGGGCTTGTTTGCGGGTTTTTTGAGGGGTAGCTTTCAAGGAACGAAAATGCGGTGGGGTTGAGGAACTTACAAGTGGGGAAATAGTCTTGCGGAAAAACTCCGGTTCGACCTCGAGTTCATTGGCTAGTCTAAAAATAGAGTCCTCAGTAGGGGTTTTAGTTCCGCGCTCCCAAGAAGAGACTGCTGCCGGTGTCACGTTTACACGCTCTGCGAGCTCCTTCTTGAGCAGACCACTAAGCTCACGTGCCTGAGCCAATCGCTCTGGTGCGAATGAATCAGCTACTTCCTTTAACCTGCCCATTTGTCTGTCCTCGGTTGCTTGTTCTTGTTTGTGGTCGAGTCGTGCGCGTCGATGTGTTGCGCAGCTGAATCCCTAGTTCATCGGCTGAATGGTTGGAGGCTGGTACTGCCTTCTTGATGGTCTTAGTGGTGGTCGGAAGCGAGAGGTCTAGATTATTGTATGTTGCCCAAGCACTCCCGAGAGTTTGGCCCTCTGTTGGAACGCCAATTCTAGCTTCTAGGAGTCCGTCGGAGGGGGAGGCTCGATAGGCTACGAAAATTACGGAGTGGAAGGAGGTGATTTCTTGGATTTTTTGATAAGCAAGCCCGCCGACGAATGTTGAGGCTTCATGCAGGAATAGTGCAGTTTGGGTCCCTGAATTGTTCTCTGCGTCGGAAGCTCTAACAAGATCACGACGGATGTCACTTTGTTTCATCCAATCTACAGTGTCTAGATCCTTGAAGGCTGAGCAGTTAATGACCGTGATGATGCAGCCATTAGAGATCCATCCGTGGAAGCCTCCGTATGAAACTTCGCTGATGTCGAAGTCCGGTTTTGGGGGAAGTGACGCAAACATTTCTGGGGGAAGGTTTTGGGATAGGACATCCATCCCCGCGTCGTCAGCACTCTGCTCGGGTATTGCGTATTCCTCCAGCCTAAAAACCCTCCTGAGCTCATCGCGTAGATACTCTTGGCAAAGTGCAGCAAAGGTTTTGGGTCCTTGCTTCTTTTCGGGTGTCCAGTCCTGGTTTGCCCTAGCAATTGCCGAGAGCAGGGCAAAGGATACGGATTGCTGAAATGGATGGCTGCTAATTAACTGATATGGGGCAATCGCGGAAGTAAATATACCATAGTGCTGCGATAGGTGAGTAAAACTTAACCAGTCGAGGTTGTTGTTAGGGCTACAAGTGGAGATGCAATTAGATGAGCCGTTAGTCAGCGCGCACATGAATAGTTGTATTCGTCTACCTGGTGACAGGGCGGGTTCATCAGAGGAGCGGAGAGAACTTCCGATGGAATGGACAGTGGCTACTTCCAAGTCGGTGCATCCTTCGAAGGGGCTGGCTTTGATAGGAACCATCGCTCTGATGACACAAAACCGTCAGGAGCCCTTTGAGAGTCATGCAGGAAGCGCTCAACGACCTGCGCCATTTTGATTAGTCGGGGTCGCGGGGGAATTCGAAACGAAGGGAGAATGACATCTGAGTTGTTTGTGTTCCATGTCAGCGGGGCTTAACAAAGTACGGATTTTCGCACTCACATAGGAAAACGGAATCCGCTCCTGTTCAATGCGCAGCCTTCCTTTGGTGTAAAGCAAGCGGTAGGCGCGTTGCTCGTCGGTGGTGAGGTGGGTGAGTGTGGCGGAGCCGTCGCCGGGGTCGGGGACGGCGAGGTGCTGGAATTCGGTGACGGTGGCGGGGTCCATGAGTAGTGATGTGGTGTGGGGGAAGTGGGCGCGCACGGCGTTGAGGATGGCAAAGCCGGCAGCATCGAGGTCGCCCCAGTAGGTGATGTTAGCTCGCTGTAGCCAGCCCAGTGCCTGGAGTTGGTGGGCGGCGGTGCCGGAGCCGAGGATGGCGATGGTGGTTGGGGAGGCGTCGGCAAGCGCGGGAAGTGCCAGGAAGGTTTGTTTGTTCTCCACGATGAGCACTCGGGGTGGGGTGTCGGGGAAGAGGGTTGCGGCGTCGGCGAGGGGGATTTCGATATCGGAGAGTGCCGGGGCGTGGTTAAGGTAGCGCAGGCGCAGGCGGGCGTCACTGCGGCGCAGGCCCAAGTCGGTGATGCCGAAGGGAGCAAGGAGTGCTTGGAGCAGGCGGCGGTGGGTGCCTATCCATTTGCCGTCCACACCTTCCACCGGCACGGCGCGCTCCCATTCGCCGGAGTGGGGGTTGGCGCGCAGCCAGGTCAGACACGGCCCAAGGCAGCGCAGGTCGTAGGCGCTTAAGTCCTTCCACTGGTTGTACGTGCGGCGGACGGTATGAGTGAAGTCCGGGGAGTCGGGAAAGATGGCGGCGATGCCCTGGGCGCGCTGGAGAGCCCGGTTATAGTCGGACATCAGGCCCGCGGCGGCAGCGATGCGCGCGGCGCCGGTGAGTACTGCGCGTGTGGGAACGTCGTTGGTGCCAAGGCCCGCGCGGGACCAATTGCGGGATTCATAGATGACCTCGTCCTGGTGCGGCCAGCGCTGCCAGGCGCGGATGAAGTCCCTCGTGGCCTTGATATCGCGGGCGGCGGCCGTAGCTGTTGGCGGGTGCAGCGGCCAGTCCAGGTTGAGTGCAGCGGGATCGGCGAGTGCTTCGGCGTAGTGGTTGCGCAGGTACTTGGCGGCATGCCCCTGCAGGTCTTTAGGAGTCCGCATCGTCGGAGTCCTTGGGGGTGGGTTGTTGGGGGTCGTGGGTGGTGGAGGCGTCGATAAGCTTCTTGTCTCGCCGGCAAGGTGGCGTTGGACAACTTCCTTCTTGATTTCGAACGAGTACTGCTGCTCGCGCTGATATTCGCTCGGCAAATTTCGTGCTCTCAATGAAAACTGCTCCCCTCTAGTCGGAAACTGATTTCTCAGTCCTACTAATGGGGAGCAGCTCACCCAGGCTGGCGGGGTTTTATTTGTGCTCATTGCTGGCCACCGCCCAGGAGCCGAGCGAGGCGGTGGATCTGCTGATCACTCAGCGGGGAAACAGCGGCGGCGATGCGGCTCACGGCCGACTCGATATCCTCAAATGTCGGCTGGCGGCCGGTGGGGCGTTTGAGAGCCTCGAGGTCAGCTCTCTCGATCTTGATGCGCCCACCGTTTTGCTGGCGCGCAGATGCCCCTCGGAGATGTACTTGCGGAGGGCGGAGTAGCCGCCGAAACCTTCGGCCACCGCATCCTGCAGGGTAAGAAGTGTTTTCTCGTCTTCTAGTGACGGTAAGGCGAATGTGCCCATGGAAACTCCCGGTAGCGTTTCTCCTTCCGTCAAGAAGGCGCTACCGGAGCCAATCGGCGCTCCGGCCCGGGGTCCATCCCCTCAGACGTGTTCGGCGAGCCCGTTCCGTCGCGCGGGCCAGTGGCGACCATTGTCGCCAGCCGTCGAATCCAATGACGCTCCAGGCAATTACTCCCGTCATGCTGTAGATGAAGGATAGTCACACCAGCACAACGTGACGCCAGAATAACACGGATGAGCGGCCCAGAGCGTGACTGAGCGCTGTGAAGTTATAGTTGTGTGAAACGTGGTGGTCCAGTTCAACATATGGTGCTCTTCCGTAATTACTCTTCTGATATTGATCAATTTGGGGCCGCGCGTTCAGGTATAAGGAATCGTTTATCCATTAAACTCTCTAAAGCTGGGCCTGGAGCGACCGAGTTTATGGGGAGTAACTTGCGCGACTGGAGGCGTATCCCGTGAGGAATAGAGCAGGCTACATTGACCGAAGTAAGCTGAAGAACTGGGCCGATACTCGTAATTCGGAGTCTGAACTCCCGCGTCTGGTGCGCCGTCTCATCCTTGAAACGACACCGGGGTTGGTCCAGCTAGGGATGCCCGCAGGCGACGGTGTGGCAGCAGGAGATTGGGACGGTTCTGTTCGGGCAACCGAAGCGACGGCTTGGGTTCCAGATGGTTTGTCGGTATGGGAGCTGTCGGTTAATTCCAGCCCTAACAAGAAAGCCGATGAGGACTATTCTAAGCGAACAGACACTCCAGACGGTACACGGACCGCTGAATGCACCTATATCGAAGTAATCCTGCGCACTTGGACGGCACGGGACAAATGGGCTAAAAATAAGCGAAACGACCAGGTCTGGAGAGACGTCAAGGCTTTTGGGCTTGATGATATCGAGACTTGGCTTGAGGCCGCCCCAATTACATGGGCGTGGCTGTCGGAAGAACTGGGGCTTTCTCCATACGGACTTCGCACCGGTCTGACCTGGTGGCGAGATTGGGCAGCACAAACGAATCCAACATTGATACCGAAAGTTGTGCTCGCCGGTCGAACTGACACTGCCAAGAATCTCGAAGACCGGCTTGGTTCATCCGGCTCCGTCACTACGATTGCTGGCGCCTCGATGGAGGAAGTATGCGCCTTCATCGCTGCGATCGCCGTCAACCTTGATGACCAGGGCAGCGGCCAGATGCTCGCACGGCTCGCATTCGTCGACGACATTTCCACATGGAGGCAGTTGATAACCTCGTCCCAACCGCTCGTCTTGGTTCCTCGCACACCCGAGTTGGCAAGCGAGATCCCTGCAGGTACTGTGCACAACTTTTGTGTGCCGGTTGTCTCCAACGAAGGTGCCGACGTCACACTTCCAGCGTTGGATGCTGCTGAGGCAGCAGTCGCGCTGACGAGCGCCGGAGTCACAGATAGAGATAGGGCCGATGAGCTCGGTAGGCTCGCACGGCGAAGCTTGACCGGTCTGCGGCGAAACTTGGCTGTAAAGGCCGTCCTGCATCGACCGACCTGGGCTGATGCGAGTCCGTCCCGAAACTTCCGATCAATCCTGTTGGCTGGCTCCTGGGGAGACACTGCAGAAGGGGATCGTTTGATCCTCGAGGCGCTCACGGGAACTGACTACGAGTCGTTTAGAGAGGCGATCACAGGAATAGCCGACAATCCTACCGATCCTCTGGTAATCCGCACTGGCGAAGCTTGGCATCTTGTCTCACCGGTGGATGCTTGGATGCTGTTGGTGCCGAAGCTGACTCACGATGACATGAAGCGGTTCGAGACCATCGTCGAGCGGGTCTTCGCAGAGGACGATCCGGCCCTCGACCTACCGCGAGATCAACGGTGGAGAGCATCGATTGATGGCAAAACCCGTCGCTACTCCGGTGACCTCCGTCGCGGCCTCGCTCAGTCACTCGCTCTATTGGGAATGTACGGCGAAACTGTCGTCTTGTCGGGTGGAGTATCAGGGTCAGACTTCGCAAACTATCTGGTTGGGAAGCTACTCGAAAGGGTGTCGACAGATGATACCGGGCGAGCGTGGCAATCACTAGCTGACATCTTGCCCCTCCTCGCTGAGGCCGGGCCGGACGCCTTCCTCGATGCGGTCAGTGCAGCAACAGCAGGCGATTCCCCTCTATTGGCCACCATATTCCAGGACAACGCCGACGAATCGGGAATCTTCTCGGGCGGAACTCCCCACAGCAATCTGCTGTGGGCGCTCGAGTGCGTGTCCTGGTCCTCTGATCATTTCGGACGTGCTGTCGATCTCCTGGCACGCCTTGACGAGATCGATCCGGGTGGTCGGCTGGCTAACCGTCCCGCGACCTCTTTGGCTGCAATATTCCGCCCGTGGCATCCAGATAGCTCTGTCGATCCTGACCGGCGGCTTATTGTCCTCGACACGTTGCGCCGAAGACGCCCTGGCGTTGCCTGGAAGTTGGAGTGCAGCATGCTTCCTGAGGGGCACGGGACGCATTTCCCGATTAGTACACCTGCGTTCCGAACTTGGAGGCCGGACAAACTATCTGTGACATACGGCGAATTCTGGAAGATGACGACCGCCGCGGTAGAGCGTTGCATCGAAGATACTGGTCAGGATGCGCAGCGCTGGTCAACGGTCCTTTCTCACGCGGCAGAGTTACCACCAGCAGACCGAGCGCGAGTGGTGGATGCTCTCGAATCGATGGCCGACCAGCCGGAGTTTACGGCTGACTTTCGAGAAGCGGTGTGGCGAACCCTGGTGGACCTCATCGGCCGTCATCGCAAGTTTCCGGATGCTGCCTGGACACTTCCCGACGAGGAACTCGGCAAGCTCGACGCACTGGCAGCGCGCTACCAGCCGAGGTCTGCGTATGTCCGACTGATCGGACTCTTTCAATCATGGACTCCGTATATCGGCGCTCACAAACAAGATGATTATGAAGCCTTTGAACGTGAGCTCGGGCGCCGACGCGTCCAAGCCGTAGAGAAGATCGAGGCCGAGGGCGGTTTTGACGCCATCACGAGACTGGCACGAGACGCGTCGGTGCCGGGGGCCGTTGGTACCGCCTTGGCGAAAATCGGCTCGTCGCACGATGATGAGTTGCTCGGTTGGTTGACGTCTGCCGACCAGGCTCTCGCCAGCACCGCGATGTCGTATTTCTTGACTCGCTATTCCCTAGAAGGTTTCGCTCTGATCACAGACTTCCTTGAAAAGAGCGATCTTTCGGTCGATCAACGTGTTCGACTCCTGCTTGTCGCGCGCGACAACCTCGCGGAGGTATGGGCTCTGGTTGGTAAGGACCCGGATCTTGAGGCCCGGTACTGGAGGGCATTCCAGACAATCGGCTTGGGGCAAGACATTGACAAGATCGACGAGATTGCTGAGCACTTGATCCAAGTTGGCCGCCACGCCGACGTTGTACATCTCATGAGCATGTACACCCACATCGGCAAGGACGGTCCGCGTCCCCAGGTAGCGAAACTCATTGTGCGAGCACTGGACGGGCTCCTGGCAGATCAAACTCCATCTGCCGCTGCTCGTGATCTATCGTCCTATGATTTTCAGCGGCTCTTCGCCTACCTCGAAGCTATGCGCGAGCACCTTGAGCCTGGCTGCCTTGTTCGACTGCAGTGGTCGTACCTTCCGGCGCTCGGCTATGACGCGAGAGTCCCAGCGCTATCCGAAAGCTTAGCTGCCGACCCTGCAAAATTCGTCGAAATCGTGTGCACTGTTTACCGTGCCCGGCCGAGCGGTGAGGACGAAGAAGGCACCGAGGACCCGGCTCGCGAAGAACAACACGACGCTTCTCTGGCAACCAATGCGTACCGCTTACTCAATCTATGGGACACACCGCCCGGCCTCGTCGATGGAGTCATGAATGCCGAGGTGCTTCGAGCCTGGCTTGATCGAGCTATGGAGCTCCTGGCTGAACGAGGCCGGACCGAGGTTGGCCTGCAGCAGATTGGCCAGGTTCTCGGCCATACCCCATCAGACGATGACGGCACCTGGCCGGGTAACGTCGTGCGGGATCTCATTGAAGAAGTGCAGCTTGATCACATTGAGACCGGCTTCTACCTCTATATCCTCAATAGTCGTGGAGTTACTAGTCGCGGCTTGGAAGACGGTGGCGAGCAGGAGCTTAAGCTTGCTGCGGACTATCGAGTCAAGGCCCAAACATTCGCCGACATCGCGCCTCGAGTGGCTGGTTTGTTTAGGAGAATCGCTGTCTCGTACGAAAACGACGCACGACGGAACGAGGAGGAGGCAGAACGTTTCCGGCGCGGGCTGCACTGAGCGGCATAAATCGCGTCACACAGCGAGCTTGCAGGCCACTGTGAGCTGGAGTGTGTATGCACATCGCTCGAGACGTTATAAGGATATGGAATGTGGTGGACTTCAAGTTCAACGTCTAGGGCCGTGGCAAGTCGGTAGCACGTTTTTCGATTCGACGCTTTGGGGCACTACCGGGGCTACCGGTGGTCTTCTTAGATTGAGCGGTTCAGATTTCCTAACCTAAAGCTCGTTTGAGCGTGCTACCCGCTGGTCTGTCTCCGATGCTGCTGCTCATAAGGTGGTGGGCGCTCCAGGAATACAAGGCGTAGGTCGCGCCTGAAAGCAGGCAGAGGAGGATGCCGTGGCTGACTGAGTCGTAGTCCGAGTTTCCGCACCCCTGGCCTCTGGTGTACGCGCTAGCCCCGCTCGGGGTAGCACACGAGGAGATCGTTGCCGATGACTGCGCCGTCGTTGAGCGTTGCCTCGCTTACCTTCGCCCCGGCTGCACCCAGGCCCATAATGTGGCCAACCGCGTCACCGTGGGCGATGAGGTGGGCGGCGATGATACGCCGGTGGCAGCGCCACCACACCGCCTCTGCGCACATGATCGCGGTGGGGGTTTCGGCGGTGTTCGCCCGTAGCTGCGAGAACGCGTCCGAGGACTCCTCGCCCAGCGCAGAGTCGGCGTAATTGTGGAAGCTGCGGTTACGCCAGTTGCCGTTAACCTCAAACGGCACCGCATGGGACACGTTGCGCCTCCCGGTGAGGCCCTCGCTTCTGCTGTAAGTGATGCCACATGTGGGAAGGTGTTCGGCAAGGTGGTCGCCGTTGAACTACGGGTACTTCCTGGACCCGGGCAGCTTGCGCACATTCACGATGGATGCCACACCGGCAGCCTTGAACATTTCAGCGAAGTCCTCGAACTCGAGGTTGGAGTGGCCCACGATGAAAATGCGCATGTCGCCAATGCTACGCGCCAAGCGGTTACACCCACATCGGCGTCCAGGTATCGTGCACCGGCAGGTACTCGGACCGGTAGAACGCGCGGGTAGCAGGGAGGACGTTTAATGTATTCGCGCCCACCTTTGCGCGGCATCAATCCTATTTACGGCCGAGCGTTCCGCACGGACCGTTCGGTAAAGTTTCAACGGACTACCTGGGCGGTATTGGAAGCCTGAATTAGCCGTTTGCGGGGCGAATCCCATGTATGTCTTGTTAAAGGACGCTGCTGCACGATGAGCGGGGGCTGAGGCTACCTGGTACGCACTCTATCGTTGCCGCACATAGCCAGGGTGGTGGTTTTAGCTGCTGTTCACGAATGAGAAGGTTTCTTTGCGCCGACACGCCGTCGAGTTCAGGTTTAACGTGTGATCCGACTTCGGTCGCCGAGCGTGCGCTCCGAGACGAGAAAACCGTGTAGCGTGAGCTGAATCCCAGTTGCAAGGATAAGGGGAGGATTGTTGACTACCACTGAGGTAAATGGTGACTGAGAAGCTTTACGTGCCGATTCACCCTGGCGAGGTCCTGACGGAGGACTTCATTGAGGGACTCGGCATCGCACATTACAAGCTCGCTGAGTCTATCGGTGTTCCCAGCGGCGGATCAAAGAGATAGTGCATGGCAAGCGCGCCAACACTGCCTTGCATCTTGGGTGCTCATCGAGAATGTATGCCAACGTTGATGGCGTTGCTTGATCCGTCGCGGTAGAAGAAGCGCGTGACGCCCCGCTCTTCGGTCGTGAGAGGGTGCACGATTTCACGACCTGCCTCGACAGTGCGACAGTAGGCGGCTTCGACATCATTGACGAAGATTAAGACATCGGGGTTCTCGCGGGCTGTGGCATCTCTCGTGAGGAGATTCAGCTGACAGCCTCTGGAATAGGCGAGTGTGACGATCCAGCCGTGATCCATCACCACCTCGAGACCGAGGACCGCAGCGTGTTCGTCGACGCTTCTGCGGAGATCTGCCACTGTGAGGTTGGGGACGATGCGTTCGATGTTCATGCAGTCAAGTTTCCCGATGAAGGCGCGCCAGGCAAGAGGTTATTCGACTACAGAACGTGGTCAAGCGCTCGCCCTTTTATACGCCGTCCGCGACGAGCTCCTTGAGTGCATTGAGCGCCTCGCGTGAGGCGGTGCCGTAGCGCTGGCGCAGGAAGTGGTGGGTGGCGTCGGGGTTGCCCAGGGACACGGGCGCCTCGCTGAGGTTGTGCAGTTCCGATTCGCCGGC
Source organism: Corynebacterium intestinale (assembly GCF_023574125.1). NCBI lineage: Bacteria > Bacillati > Actinomycetota > Actinomycetes > Mycobacteriales > Corynebacteriaceae > Corynebacterium > Corynebacterium intestinale. Next base: position 36,833 of record NZ_JAMKFF010000012.1, on the reverse strand, counting down.
TGAGGTCTTCTCCACGGACCAGAAGCTTTCCGGGCGCAGACCCAGCTCGCCGGCGCGCTCGAGGACGCTGAAGGTGTGGGATGCAAAGATGAGCTGCGCGCCGTTGACGTTGATGCTGGGCTCGCGGAAGGCCTGGATGATGAAGTCGAGGAGCGCTGGGCGCAGGGCGGAATCTAGTTCATCGGCCACCAGGATCCCGCCGCGGCGCAGAGTATCGAGCACCAGGGGAGCGGTGGCCATCCAGTTCTGCGTGCCGCCGGATTCATCGGTCAGCTTCAGCTCGTAGAAGGAATCATCGGCCTTGTGCTCCACGATGATGGCGTGCAGTAGGGATTCAATCTCCGCATCGGAGTAGGCGCTGAACTCGTCGGGGCGGCGGAGCCGTGCGCTGCTGCGGCTGAGCGCGTTAATGACCGGGCGCATCTGGCGGAAGACGTGCTCCGGGATGCGGTCCTGGTTGAGGCGTACGGAGTGGATTCCGGCATCGGCCGCGCGAAGTAGGGCGGCAGCCTCATGCAAGTGCAGCTTGCCAGTCCGGATGAGGGTGGTGATGCGTGAGGCCGTGCTGATGGAGGAGTGCCCGTGCGGCAGGTAGGCCACGTCGTGCACCAAGGCACGGGCTAGCGGGGCGAGGACCGGGTGACCATCGCGCAGGCCGGCGGAGAGGAGCAGCTCGGTGTCCGTAACGGGGCCGAGCTTGGTCGCATCCCCCTTGTCCATGAAGGACCTCGTCCACTGCACCTCCTCACCGCGGGTGCGCACGAAGCAGGGGCTCCACCTCGTCGATGGCACGCGGCTGAGCCATTCCGCGTGCACGCCGGTGAAACTCCACTGGAATCCGTAGAGGTAGCGCACGCCATCGAGCTCAAATTCCAACTCGAAGGTGCTGGGCAGGCGCTGCGTGCGGGGATCCAGGCGGTACGGGGCGTGGGGGAGTTGGTTGGGTGGGGCGTCGGCAAGCCAGGTGGTGGCGGAGGATTCGATGGCGAGCAGTGCAAAGGCGAGGGCATTGAGGACGCTGCTCTTTCCCGACGCCGTGGGGCCGATGAGTACGGTGGTGGGCTCGCTGACCTGTGCCCATCCTTCCTCCGGGGCGGTGGAGTGCTGCCAATGGTGGTACAGCGAAAGCGTCTGCGTCGCGCGGATGCTGCGGAAGTTAGACACACTAAAGGAAAGGAGCCTCATGGTCGCGACACTACAGGCTCACACATGCCGGATCATAGAAGGCTGTTTCAGAACCGGGTGCGTGCCCTCATCCGGATTTCGGACTCACTCCAGCAGTCGCTGGTAGCGTCTGTTTACATACCGCAACCAGCAACCACAGGAGGCCGCATCCTATGGACGGAGATATCACTGGGCTGCTTGTGTGTGTCGGTTTAGTGCTGGTCATGGTGGCCTATTGGACCTTTTATATCCGGTACGTGCGGAGGAATCCCCAATCAGAAGAGTGGTACGACTCAGCTGATGCAACAGGTGCAGAAAGCGATGGCGTCCTTTTCATTTATCCTTATGGCACGCTCATTATGGGCGCGGCCGGTGCCACAGGGTTGGTGGCAAGTGCGAACCTTCCCGAGTCCGTCGAAACGGTGCTGATTGTTCCGCTCGTGGCAGCTTTCGTCATTGGAGTTATTGGGTTTACGGGGGCGATTGGGATTCCGCTTCCGTGGCCTTTTGTTCCGCGGTGGGTCGTGGACATCCGCAAAGCAAAGCGCGCGCGACGCCGCGCGCGCAGGCAAGCCAGAAGAATGAAGAAGAAAGAATAGGCCTGGCCGTTATCCCAGCGTCCTGAAACTCAGCCCGGCCAAAAAGTGAGCAGAAGCGTGCCTTGGCTCCGTCGTGGCGGTGAAAGGGCGGAAGAGCGCTGCTGAAGCTTAGACAGCGATTTCAGGGGCCTAAATTGCCGTTTTCTGGGGCCGCCGATTAATGTTGCTGGGAGCGGATTCGCTGTGTGCATAAAAGCAGGCGGGGAATACGCGGGGCTATAGCTCAGTCGGTTAGAGCTACGGACTCATAATCCGTTGGTCCCGGGTTCGAGCCCCGGTGGCCCCACTTTTGCGGCTTACCCGATACGATGACCACCATGAGCGTTGTCGAGATGGACCCTTTGATCGAGTCGCTGTACTACTGGTCCGACATCATCGGTGTCCTCCTCATGGGCATGATTGGCGGCACCATGGCCCGCCAGCGTGGCTATGACATCGTGGGCTTCTTCTTCATCGCGATGTTCTCGTCTCTCGGCGGCGGCATGATCCGTGACGTGCTGATCAACCGCGGCACTGTCGCCGCGATGAGTCAGCCGGAGTATCTCTACCTGGCGTTTGCCGGCGCAATCATCGCCCGCTTCGTCTACTTCAAAGGAAAGACGTGGGATTATGTCCAGTCCCATGGGGATGCGGTGGTCTCGGCGCTGTGGGCGTCGACAGGCGCGCTCAAGGCCATTGCTTATGGGCTGCCGCTGATTCCCTGCATCATGATGGGCGTGTTCACCGCCACGGGTGGTTCCATGATCCGTGACATCGCCATGGGGCGCGAACCCGCCGTCTTTGGGGATAACACCCCCACCGTGATCCCCGCGGTGGCCTGCGCTTTGGTGGTCCTCGGCGCGGATTCGGCCGGCTACTTGGCCTGGGGAGTCATTCTTGGCCCGGTCGTCTCCTTCGTGATGACCATGCTGGGTATCTGGGCCGGGTGGCGCGTGCCCGCCCGCCAGGAGTGGGCGCCGGTTAATGACACCGCGGCCTACGTCATGGTGATGGCGCGTAAGGCGGAAAGCAAGGGCAGGGCAGTGGGGCGTCGCCTAGAGCCCTCCAAGCTCCGCTCTTGGCGCCACAACCAGATGGAAAAGGCACTGCAGCGCCGTATCGAGCGCGAAGTGCGCGCCGGCAAGCGTCGTTCGGAAGCAGCCATCGATGCCACCGAGTTCCTCGACTCCTTCAATGAGGAAGTCGCGGAGATGTCACAGATGATGGAGCCGCCCGCCGCGGAAGCGGAAACCTCCGATTTCGGCGTGGACTTGAGCGGAGACTCCTACGAGACTCCGAGCGCCGAGGGGCCGACACCACGCGAGCTTTTGGATCGCATTTTGGCCGATGACCAGCTCACCGATGAATTGGTGGAGAGGCTCATGCGCCGTTATGAAAAGAGAGATGATTAGATCCTTTAAAGTATTAGTGAGAGTGAGGTGATGAACGCGTGACTTCGAGGCGTTCTTTTCTAGGCATGCTGGCGGCGCTAGCGGTGTCGGGCGTCGTGGCGCCCACGGTGGCGGGATGCACGGCGGAGCCTGGCAACGTCGACACCTCTGACATGAACCTCATCACCACGGATATCTCGGAGCCACAGCGCACCCTCATCCCGGCTGATTCCAACGATGCGCCGGGGCAGACCATCATCAACCTTGTGTACTCGGGGTTGATGTACCTGGATGAAACCGGTGGCGCTCACTATGACTTGGCGGAATCCATCACGCAGGTCGATGACACGACATATGACGTGGTGATTCGAGATGACGCCGTGTTTTCCGACGGTTCAACCGTGGAAGCAGAAGACTTCGTCGATACGTGGAATACCGCGGTGCGCCAGTCGCTGCTCTCCGCGCATCACTTTGAACCAATCCGTGGCTTCCACGAAGGCAGGAAGTCAATGCGCGGCCTTAAGGTGACGGGGCCGAAAACTTTCCGCATTGAGCTCTCACGCCCCACGGCGGGATTCCTCGAGCGCCTGGGATACTCGGTCTTTTTCCCCATGCGCTCCGAAGACCAGGATAGGCTGAGCGATCGCGGAACGGATCCCATCGGCAGCGGGCCTTATGTGCTGGCTTCCTGGGAGCGCGAGAAAGCTGTGACCCTCGTGCCGAACCCTCGCTACAAGGGGCCGCGAACGCTGCAGAATGAAGGCATCAAGTTCGTGGTGTATTCCTCGGAGGAGCAGGCCTACCAGGACCTCGTAGATGGCAAGCTGGACGTGCTCACGCGGATCCCGGCGGAGAAGCTAGGCAGCTTCGAAAAGGAACTGGGCTCCCGCGCCTTGACCAAGCCCGGCGGCTCCATCATGGAAATCACCATCCCCGCCAACGATGCGAACTTCCGCGGTGAGGCCGGACGCTTGCGCCGTCGCGCGTTGTCCATGGCAATCGACCGCGAAGGAATGGCCCGGGACATCTTCCACGGTATGGTGCTTCCCACCACCGGCTTCGTCGCGCCGCTGGACGGTTCCATTCCACCAACACCGGAGGGGGCCGACGTCTTGACCTACCAGCCGGAGAAGGCCCGCGAACTGTGGGAGCAGGCGGAAAAGCTGGAACCGTTTGATGGGATTTTCAGCATTTCCTATAACACCGACGGCGGCCATAAGACGTGGATCGACGCCGTGGCGAAGCAACTGTCGGATACCCTCGGCGTGCCGGCGGAGGGCCATGAGTTTGCCACTTTGAAGGACCTCAGACAAGAGGTAATTGCCCGTCATCTCACCGGTGCCTTCCGCACGATTTGGCAGGCGGAGTTCCCAGAGGAATCTACCTTCCTGGTGCCGCTATATGCGTCCTACTCTTCGGAGAATGAATCAGGCTTTAACAGCTCTGAATACGATGAGCTGCTGAAGAAGGCGGGTCAGGCGAAGAGCCGGGAGGAAGCCCAAAAGCATTACACGGAGGCTCAAGGCCTGTTGCTGGAAAAGATGCCTGCGATTCCACTGTGGACGACGAAGACTTTCTGCGCTTTCGGCGAGGACATCGTCCCCGCGGGCTACACGTGGAAGCCAACCCCGAATTACTATCTCATCCACCGCGCTTAAGGCTCCAAGGGTTCTGTCAGGCTGAAGGACTAGGCTTGGCGCAATGCTGAAGTATTACTTGTTCGCCGTGTGGCAGGCCATCGTGGATCACGGCCTGCCGCTGTTGGGAATGCTGTTGTTGGCGATTCTCATCCCGCGCATCGGCCGCTTGGCAGTGCGGGTCATTGAGTCCCGTCTGGATGAGAATCAAGAATCTACCAAGGCGCGTTTGGCGCTTGCCGGTGCACTGGTCTACGTGGCGCAGGCGGTGGCCTATTTCCTTCTTGTGTTGGCTGCGCTGGCCAACCTCGGGGTGCCGCCCCTCGGCGCGGCTATCCCGGCGACAGTCGTTTCGGCCGCCGTCGGTTTTGGCGCGCAGGCCATCATCGGTGACTTCCTTGCGGGATTCTTCATCCTCTCGGAAAAGCAGTTCGGCGTGGGTGATTACGTCAGCTTCGACGGTGTAACTGGCGTGGAGGGCACCGTCGTTTCGCTGACGCTGCGCACGACGACTGTGCGCACACCTACCGGTGAAGTGGTCATGGTGCCGAATGGTTCCGCGGGCGTGGTCACGAACTTCTCGCAAGAATGGTCGCGCGCGGTGGTGGATATCGCTATCCCGGTCCACGAGGGCGAGTCCTTGCCGGAGATCACCGAACAGGTGGAAAAGCTTTCGAAGCGAGCCCTTGAAGCCCCAGACATCCACGCGGATGTGGCCGGTGAGCTCGACGTTCTGCCCGCCACTGGGCTCACGGCCCCCACTGCGGCCGGCCAGCCATGGCAGGTGCAGTACCGCGTCCTTGTGCAGGTCAACCCCGCCCGCCAGTGGGCGGTGGAGCGCGCGATCCGCTCGGCGCTGCTCTCCACCTTCTGGGATCTGTACAAGCTTCCCACCACTGAGGGCGTGCCGGGGGATGCCTCGCAGGAGCTTGGCGACGTCTCCGCTGCCGACGCCCCCACCACCATCATGCCGGCGGCAAATACTGCGGAGCTTTCGCACAAAGACGTGGCATCGGATGCGGAGACGGAGGTCATTGCTGCCGACGCCGTCGCTGATGCCGGCGCTATGCCCCAAGACAGCAAGGATGACGGGCCGGGCCGGCCGGCTTATGCGGGCGACTCCGAGGAGGATGAAGAGGACGATTATCAGCGCGGTATCTGGCGCGACGATAAGCCGGACAACAAGTGGAACTATTTCTGGACTCTAGGCGGGCGCGTGCGGGCCTCAACGACGGGGCTCATCGTCGGCCTCGGTGTAGTTGGCCTGTTGCTGCTTTCCTCCGCTAACCCTGATGGGGTGGACGCTGGGTGGCTGTCGCCCTCGCGGTGGATGGGGCAGTCCGAATCCACTTCTGAGTCGGCGCAACCTTCTGCGTCTTCCTCCGCGCCACTGACCACACCTCAGGAGGCGCCGGCAACTGACTCCACGGGCTCCGCAGAACAGGAGCCGACGGCAGAAGTTGATCCGCACACGCCAACTGATAGCACCCCGGACAGCGAAGCTGTGTATGCCCCCGCGGATCCGCAGGACGCCGAAACCCAGGCCCCAGTGGAGCAAAACTCCGAAGCACCCGCGCCCACGGCGAACGAGCAGCCTTCCGCGATCGTTTCTGAGGGAGCCGCAGAGCCGTCCACCGTGATGTAGCTCCGCGGCATCACCGAGAGGCGCCGCAAAGAAATGAGAGAGGCGCGTGGAGAGGGCGCACCAGAGATATGAGTGATAGGGAAGTGCAGCGACGAAATGCGCTACATTTTTGATATCGGCGCGGCGGGCTCATCCGTTAACTCATGCGGTGTAGCCCGCTGCTGGCTTCCAGCTCGCTGTGGCTTTCCGGCGTGATGTAGCCCTCGGATGAGTGCGATTTCCTGCGGGGTAGTGCTGCAGGATATAACTTGAGTTTATGAAGAAGTTCTCTCGCGCGGTTCTCGCCGCCTCTGTTTCTGTATCTGTCGCACTGTCCGTTGTTGTTCCTGCTCAGGCGGAGACCGCGGCCCCTAACTCCGAGGCAACCGCAACGGTTTCCTCCGAGTCTGACTCCTCCTCCCAGGAGGCTGATTCCTCGAGCCAGGGTTCTGGCTCCTCCAACAAGGACGAGGATGACGCCGAATTCCAGCAGTCCTCCGAAGGCGAAATGATTGCGCTCGGCGTAGGCATTACCGCAGCGGTCCTCGCGGCTGCCGCCGGCGGCGTGTACTGGGCGGTGCAGCAGCGCATCATTCCGAACCCGCTGCCGGGCATCATCCTGTCTCCGCCGGCACCAGCTCCGGCTCCTGCTCCAGCCCCGGCGCCCAAGCCGGCTCCCGCACCTAAGTCGGCTCCGGCCCAGAAGCCTGCCCCCGCGTCCTTTACTCGCTGCGCAGACGTGTGGAACGCACTAGGCCGCCCGATCTATGCGGGTGAGCCAGGTTTCCGCTCCAAGTTCGACCGCGATGGTGATGGCGTAGGCTGCGAGCGCGATCCTCGTTAAGCTGGAGCGCATGAGCGCTTTTTCTTCTCTTGAGTCCTGGCCAGTCGATACCGTTGCCGCCGCCTTGTTGCACCGCGGCGAGGTAGTAGAGCAGCTGGGGGATGCCCCCCGCCGCTTCCCGGTGGCCTCCGTGACCAAGCTGGTGGCCGCCTATGGGGTGATGGTGGCCGTGGAAGAAGGGGCGGTGGAGCTGGATCAGCCGGCAGGCCCTGAAGGCTCCACGTTGCGCCATCTTTTAGCCCATGCCTCGGGGGTGGGCTTTGATACTCGGGAGCAACAAAAGCCTGTCGGCGAGCGCCGTATCTACTCCTCGGCCGGCTATGAATGGGCCGCCGAGGAAGTGGAGAAGGCCACCGAGATTCCTTTTGCTGAATACCTTGCTGAAGGCGTGTGCGCCCCGCTGGGGATGCGGGCCACTACCTTGGAAGGCTCGGCCGGGCACGGTTTGGTTTCTAGTGTGGAGGACCTCGTCGCCTTTGCTGCTGAGGTCTACTCGCCCAGCCTGCTTGATCCTTCGACGGTGGAGGAAATGCGCAGCGTTCAGTTCCCCGGTCTGCGCGGCATTGTTCCCGGCTATGGCAGCTTCAAAGACTGCCCGTGGGGGTTGGGCTTTGAAATCCACGGTGAGAAGCAGCAGTGGATGGGTGGCTTGCCCGCCGATGCCGTGGGGCATTTCGGCATGAGCGGTACCTACCTGTGGGTGGCTGGTGACTGGGCCATGGTTTCGCTGACGGATCGCGATTTTGGCGAGTGGTGCAAGCCTTTGTGGGCCGAGACCAACACGGCCATCTGGCAGGAGTGCCAGGCGGGGTAGCCGGGGTGGCATGACGGTGTTGAGCGTCGTCGCGGCGTACCGTAGGGCGCCGCAACGGGGGTGGTGGGGTAGCTGTGGCGACAACGCGCGCGTGTTACACGCGTTGACTTATGTGACTGAAGTGATTGGTGGGGCGGTTTTCAGGGGGGAAGTCTCAAGTTCTTGTTGAGGCTGTGGGGGCTTAAGCGCAGGTTGAGGGTTGTTGTGGTTCAAGTGGCGGGGGAAAATTGTGGGCACACAACGACGCACCGTGTGGCCGCATACTGCGGCCACACCAAGCGGTGTTCGCGCCTCGGCGCGAGTGACGTGATGAAGACAAGTTCGTAGGGGAAGACGAAGCTCGTCTTGCGTCGGCGCATGCCGGCGTGCCATCACTCGCACGTCAAAGGAGTTTAAGGAGTGAATCAACGCGTTCACCCGCAGCTGGCCGGTGACACCGCGCCGGCCGCTTCAGCCACCCCACTTGGCAGCCCGGCAGATAGCTGGCCTAACCGCGCCTGCGGTGAGGTCTGCACCGCCGTGCTGCAGATCTCGGGCATGCCGCGCAACCTGCGCCCTGCCATCGAGCGCGCCATGGCGCGCTGCATCAGCAGCGAAAGCGAGTTCATCGTGCCTGGTGATGACCCGCTGACCGCACAATGGTGTACCCGTTGGCACCGCGACCCAGTATGGGATCCGCTTAGCGGCCGCGTTCCTGACAACGCAGGCGGCCTCGGGATAGGCTGCCAGCAAGTTATTACGGGAACGCCCAGCGAACTGGACGCACTGGGCCGCGCCGTGGAGATGTTGGCGGGGGAGTACGGATTCAGGGGCGTCGTCAAGCGTGCGGTCTAAGTCCTAGTCCGCGAAGGGATCCAGGATGCGCTCCGGAAGCTCCGTCACGGAGTCAATGACGTGAGTCGGGCGGAAAGGGTAGCGCTCGATGATGCTGTCATCACTGATGCCTGAGCGCACCAGGATGCTGCGCATGCCGGCCTCCAAACCGGACTTGACGTCGGTATCCATGCGGTCACCGATCATGACGGTATTTTCCGAGTGCGCGCCGATGTTATTCAAAGCGCTGCGCATCATGACTGGGTTCGGCTTGCCCACGTAGTAAGGCTCGCGGTTGGTCGCCGCAGTAATGAGTGCCGCGACAGCACCCGTGGCCGGCAGCACGCCCTGCGGGGCCGGGCCCGTGACGTCCGGGTTGGTCGCGATGAACCGCGCGCCGTTGCGGATAAGGTTGATCGCCGTGGTGATGGCTTCAAAAGAATACGTGCGGGTCTCACCCAAGACCACGAAGTCCGCGTCGCGGTCGTTGAGAATCCAGCCGGCCTCGTGCAGAGCGGTGGTCAGCCCGGACTCGCCCACGACGTAGGCCGTGGAGAGGCCAGCCTGGGTGGACAGGAAGGCCGCCGTGGCCGTCGCCGAGGTCCAGATGCGCTCCGCCGGGATGTCGAGACCGGTGTTCTTCAGACGTGCGGAGAGATCCCGCGGGGTGGACATCGAGTTGTTCGTGAGCACCATGTACTCGATGTTGTTATCCTTCAGCGCCTGGATGAATTTATCCGCGCCGGGAATCATTTCCCCTTCCTTGATGAGGACGCCGTCCATGTCTGAGAGATAGGAAATCACGAGTGTTCCTCCACATAATCAGCAAGTTCGCCCACCGTGGTGACGGAGAGCATGGTTTCTTCGGTGAGGCGGACTCCGCAGGCTTCCTCGAGGCGCACGGCTAATTCGATACGCTCGAGCGATTCAACCCCCAGGTCCTCCAATTTCGCTTCGCGCTCCAGGCCTTCCTCCACGCCGGTCACCTTCGTGATGAGGCGGGTGAGCTCGCCGTATGCGTCGCCAGCGGGTGCAGAATCATTCTCTTCCGCCGGCGCGGAGCCGAAGCGGGCTTGGAGTTGCGCTGAAAGGTCATTAGCCATGGGGCCCAGTCTAGTATTGAAATGTCATGGTTATTCGAGCACGTTCCTCCGCCATCGCCCGCAGCTGGTCGCGCCGGGCCCGCCCCCGCATGCGCTCCATCGAGCACACCGTCCACGATCAGTTGCATGATCTCACGACAGAGCCGGGCCTGACCGGGGTGAAGGACTCGGGCTTCGTGGACAACGACGGCGTGCGCGTGGCATGGTACGAGGTAGGCCCGCAGGACGCGGAGGTCACCGTGGTTTTCATCCACGGCTACTGCTTGTCTGCTGAGAGCTTCTACTCCCAGGTCAACAACGTGCGCCGCAACTACCCTTCGGTGCGCTGCCTGCTTGTCGACGTCCGCGGCCACGGCCAATCCACCCACGTCGCCCCCGCGCAGTGCACGGTTCGGGGCGCGGCCGATGACGTGCTGGCCGTCATCGCTGAGCGCGCCGCCGAGGGGCCGTTGGTGCTGCTTGGGCACTCGATGGGCGGAATGATTGCGCTTAACCTGCTGCGGCGCGCCCCGCGGGAGGTCTTTCACCGCGTTAAGGGCATGACGCTGGTGGCTACCTCGATGCAGCGCTTTGCGGCCGAGGGTGTGGCGCGAGTCTTGGAATCGAAGACTCTGGGCATGGTCTATCGCGCCTGTTTGCGGTTGCCGAGCCGGCTCAACCGCGTGCGCTTCGAGGCCGCAGCGCTTATCGCCCCGGCCTTCGCGGCGCTGCTGCAGGGCTTCCCGCAGATGGACAAGCTGCAATTCCACGTGGCGATGCTGCTGGATACTCCGATGTCGAGCTACGCGGGCTTCTTCGACGACTTGGTGGAGCACTCCGAGTTCGGCGCGACGGCCAGGATTAGAAACGTGCCGGGCGAAATTGTGGTGGGCAGCCTTGACATCGTGACCCCGCACCGCCAATCGGAGGTCATTGCCCGCCACTGGCCGGACTCCACCCTGACTGTCATCGACGGCGCCGGGCACATGGTCATCTTGGAGGAGCCCAGCGAGATCTCCAAGGCTTTGGGGCGCGTCCTCGATGGAGTGCTGGGCAGCTAGGGTCTGCTGCTGATGGCGGTTGAGCCTTCTATTGGCGTTGGCTGGGCCTCCTGTGGTGGTCGAACTGCCCGTTCTGCCAAAGTTATAGCCTCTGATTCAAGATCTGGCCCGATCTTTGGCAACAAGGGCAGTTGCCCCTCGGCTTGAACATGAGTTGAACATGAGAAAGCCCCTCCTGCTCAGGCAGAAGGGGCTGGAAAGCTTGAGGCTTTTAAGTCCTAAGCCTTAGTCCTCATCGGAGGACGTGGAGAGGGTGGACGTCGGGTCGTCGAGCTTGAGCTCGCGAGCTGCCTTCTCCACGGTGCTGCGCTCCACCTTGCCCTCGCGAGCCAAGCCCTCGAGGACTGCGACGACGATGGACTCGGCGTCGGTGTTGAAGTAGCGTCGGGCACCCTCGCGGGTATCAGAGAAGCCGAAGCCGTCTGCACCCAGGACGATGTAGTCACCCGGGACGTAGGGGCGGATCTGCTCCTGCAGGTCCGTGGCGAAGTCGGAGACACCAACGAACGGTCCCTCGAAGCCCTTGAGCTGGGAGGTGGCGAATGCCTCGGTGGGCTCAACGCCCTTGCGCAGAGCTTCCTTGTTGCGGGCAGCGCCGTCGCGCGCCAGCTTGACCCACGAGGTGACGGAGAACAGCGACGCCTTGACGTCGTAGCTTTCAGCCAGGATTTCCTGTGCGCGCAGGGCCTCGTACATGCCCACACCAGAGGCCAGGATGTTGGCCGGGATGGAGCCGGACTCAGCGGTGTTGTAGTGGTAGATGCCCTTGTGCAGGCCCTCGACGTCGAGGTTCTCCGGCTCGGCAGGCTGCTTGACCGGCTCGTTGTACACGGTGATGTAGTACATGATCGGCTCGTTGTCCTCGCCGTACATGCGCTCGATACCGCGCGGAACCAGGTGTGCAATCTCGTAGCCGAAGGCTGGGTCGTAGACCTCCACGGCCGGGTTGGTCGATGCCAGGATCGGCGAGTGGCCGTCCATGTGCTGCAGGCCCTCGCCGGTCAGGGTGGTGCGGCCGGCGGTAGCGCCGATGATGAAGCCGCGGCCCAGCTGGTCGCCGGCGGCCCAGAAGGCATCGCCGGTGCGCTGGAAGCCGAACATCGAGTAGAAGATGTACAGCGGAATCATCGCCTCGCCCTGGGTGGCGTAGGAAGTAGCAGCTGCGGTGAAGGATGCGGCTGCGCCTGCCTCAGAAATGCCCTCGTGCAGAATCTGGCCGTCGGCAGCCTCGCGGTAGGAGAGCATGAGGTCATGATCCACCGGGACATAGTTTTGGCCGCGCGGGTTCCAAATCTTGAGAGTCGGGAACCAGGAGTCCATGCCGAAGGTGCGGGCCTCATCCGGAATGATCGGAACGACGCGCTTGCCCAGCTCCTTATCGCGCATGAGCTCCTTGAAGGTACGCACCAGAGCCATGGTCGTGGCCACGTCCTGCTTGCCGGAGCCCTTGCGCACCGAGCGCAGCTTGGACAGATCCGGGGTGGTGAGAGTTTCGAAGTTCTCACGGCGCTCCGGCAAGAAGCCACCCAACTCGTTGCGGCGCTCCAGCATGTACTTGATTTCCGGGGCGTCCTTGCCCGGGTGGTAGTACGGCGGCAGGTACGGATCGGCTTCGAGCTGCTCGTCGCTGATCGGGATTCCCTGCTTATCGCGGAAGAGCTTCAGATCCTCCAGCGTCAGCTTCTTCATCTGGTGGGTCGCATTGCGGCCCTCGAAGTTGTGGCCCAAGCCGTAGCCCTTAATGGTGTGGGCCAGGATGACCGTCGGGCGGCCGGTGCCCGCGTAGCTCAGCGCCTTGTCGTATGCGGCGTAGATCTTGCGGTAGTCGTGGCCGCCTCGGCGCAGTGCCCAAATCTCATCATCGGACATATCCTCAACCAGCTTGAGCGTGCGCTCATCGCGGCCGAAGAAGTGCTCGCGGACGTAGGCGCCGTCGTTAGCCTTGAAGGTCTGGTAGTCACCATCAGAGGTGGTGTTCATGATGTTGACCAGGGCGCCGTCCTTATCGGCTTCAAGCAGCTTGTCCCAGCCGCGGCCCCAGACAATCTTGATGACGGACCAGCCGGCACCGCGGAAGAAGGACTCCAGCTCCTGAATGATCTGGGTATTGCCGCGCACCGGGCCGTCGAGACGCTGCAGGTTGCAGTTGACCACGAAGGTCAGGTTGTCCAGTTCGTAGAGGGACGCCATTTGCAGCAGACCGCGGGACTCCGGCTCATCCATCTCGCCGTCACCCAGGAAGGCCCAGACGTGCTGCTTGGAGGTGTCCTTAATGCCGCGCTTCTCCAGATACTTGTTGAAGCGTGCCTGGTAGATGGCGTTAATGGGGCCAAGGCCCATGGACACGGTGGGGAATTCCCAGAAGTCCGGCATCAGGCGCGGGTGCGGGTAGGACGGCAGGCCCTTGCCTTCGCCGCGCGAGTGCTCCTGGCGGAAACCATCGAGGTCTTCCTCAGTGAGGCGGCCTTCCATGAAAGCACGTGCGTAGACGCCCGGTGAAGCGTGGCCCTGGAAGAAGACCTGGTCACCGCCGGAGGGATCATCCTTGCCCTTGAAGAAGTGGTTCAAGCCCACTTCGTAGAGCGGGGCAGCACCTGCGTACGTGGAAATGTGTCCACCGACGCCAATGCCCGGGCGCTGTGCGCGGTGCACCATGATGGCCGCGTTCCAGCGGATCCAGCGGCGGTAGCGCTTCTCCAATTCCTCATCGCCCGGGAACTCCGGCTCGAGGGAGGTCGGGATGGTGTTGACAAAATCCGAGGACGTCAGGGACGGCAACGGCACGCGCTTGGCGGTAGCGCGCTCAAGAAGACGCAGCATGAGGTAGCGGGCGCGCTCCGGATCGGAAGAGTCCAGAAGACCGTCGAGGGAGTCCATCCACTCGCGGGTTTCCTCCGGGTCGGAGTCGTGCAGGTATGCTGCCACGCCATCGCGAACGATGGGGAAGTTGGAGTCGCCGTTGTGGGCGTCCAAGTCGGCCATTAAATCCTCCTGGTTCGTAGTACAAAGATCTGTTCCTAGGATACGCGCCGCTTTCACGGCGGGGCATTTGGAGGCCCCCAGGGGTGGTTTCATGGGGGAAAATGTCCACCACTGGGGAAGATGGGGGGAGGTTCGTCGCGAAAAAGTGCACCGTAGACGTTAAAATACTCTGCATGACATCAACTACTTCATCGGAAGGAACTCAGCGAGTGACGGGATTTGCAGCCAAGCTCGGCATCGAAGAGGGGCAGATTGCTCTGGAGCTTGGCTGGGACGAGGACTGTGACTCCACGATTTCTGAGTCCATTGAGGACGTGTTGGGGGAGGACTTCCTCGATGAGGAGACCGACGAGCTGTGTGACCTCGTGTTGCTGTGGTGGCGCGCGGAGGACGGCGATTTGGTCGATGGGCTGGTCGATGCCACCCGTCCCCTGGGTGATTCGGGCCGTATCTGGCTGCTGACCCCAGGTGCTGGAAAGCCGGGCAACCTCGAGCCCGGTGAGATCTCCGAATCCGCACAGCTGGCTGGTCTGGTGCAGACCAAGGCTGAGCGCCTCGGTGAGTGGCAGGGCTCCTGCCTTGTGGCCCGCGGCTACACCAAGAAGCCTTAAGGAGTATCGCAGGTTATGCCTGCTCACGCGGCATTCGCAGCGACTAGTTGCACCCTGATTTGTTGCTGCGGGTGCCCATAGGCTAATCTTGTGCGAGCACACAGTGCACTGCGGCTTTAGCTCAGCTGGAAGAGCAACTGGTTTACACCCAGTAGGTCGGGGGTTCGATCCCCTCAGGCCGCACCATTTCAGACCCCCTTTTCGAGGAATCGAAAAGGGGGTCTGTCGCATATCCACGGCAATCCCACGACGCCCCAGTGGGCCCGTGGAACTAGGAAGGCTAGTAGCGCTCCTGACCGCGCTCGCGGATCTTCTCGTAGAAGTCCGGCTTGGCGGAGCCATAGCGCGAGCGGGAGCGGCGCGAAGGCTGCGTGGCAGCCGCAGACGTCGTAGCATCAGAGTGCTCGCCGGAAGGCTCCTTGTGCTCGGAGCTTTCGACGTCCGCGGCCGCATCGGGGGAGCCGGCACCGGTGGCGGCCGCAGTGGCCTCAGCAATCAGGGCATCCTCATCGCGGGCGCGGCGGCGCTCCCGAATCTCAGACCACACGAAGTAGGCAAACCCCAGCGGTGCCATCACACCGAAGGCAATCCACTGGTAGCCATAGGACAAGTGGTTGCCGCGGTCCAGCTTTGGAACCGGCAGCGCATGCAGCTCACCTGGCTGCTCGGGGGAGAGTTGGAGGTAGTCGTGGGCTAGGGGGACGTCGACAAGCTCTGCAATCTGCTCCGTATTGATGGAGTAGACCTGCGTATAACCCTGTTCCTCAATGGGTGCGGAGGTGTGCTTGCGCTCGTCGTAGCGCGCCATGGCCACGATGGTGACCTCGCCCTGCGGGGCCGGGTCGATGTGGGGGACGGAGTTGCCCTCATCCGTGGGCATCCAGCCGCGATTGACCAGGAAGGTCTCACCAGACTCGGTTTCAAAGGGGACCAGCGATTGGAATCCCGGGGCGGATTCCACCGGGCGCAGGCGCAGGAGCACCTCATCTTCTGAGAGGTAGTGGCCGGTTAGCTCCGCGCGTTCCCACTCCTTGTGCAGGGAGCCATCAGCAGAAAAGACTTCGGTGACCGGCTGGGGGTCGGCGTCGTAGGCCTCCTCAATGAGGTGGTTGCGCTCCACAATCTGCGCGTCCTTATTCAGCTGCCACGGAGCGAGCACCGTGAAAGACAAATAGGAAAACGCGACGATGAAGATGAGAGAGAGCACCCACCCAGGCTTGAGGAATGTCTTAAGCATGATGACCAGTCTAGTAGCCGCGCAGAATTATCTAGCCGTGGTTTTCTTTAATCCAGTCGAGCAGCCCCGGAACGGAAGCATCGATCTCACTGCGGGTGCGGGCGAAGTCCTCCTCCGTGCCGTAGAAAGGATCCTCCACGCTGGCATCCTCCGGTGAGTTCGGATCGAAGCTGCGCATGAGGCGCACCTTGTCTTCCGGGATGCCGCGCTCGATGAGGGCATCGCGGTGGCCGGTGTCCATGGCCACGAAGAGGTCCGCGTCCATATGGTCCGGACCCAGCTGGGCGGCCTGGTGGCCGGCGCCATCGTGGCCGCCGCGGCGCAGCTCAGCCACGGCGCGCTCGTCCGCGCCCTGGCCCACGTGCCAGCCGCCGAGGCCGCAGGAAGAAACTCGCGCGAGGAGATCGAGCATGTCGGTCTCCATGGCGTCGCGTGTAATGATTTCCGCCATGGGTGAGCGGCAAATGTTGCCCGTGCACACGAAGACGATGTGGAGCTGGTTGTCGTTCTCCGGAGGCGTCATGCAAAGGCTCCTTAAGCTAGAGGGGTGCGCTGGCGAACGAAAGCTAGGATATAGCAGCGACGCGACTGACGTGAAACCTCAAGCCAACAAGGAGCATACGAGATGGCAGAACGAACGACCGTTGGCGAGATCCGCCGCGTAATCCACGAGGCCTATCCGCCGCAGCTGGCCGAGTCCTGGGATGCCGTTGGCCTGGTGTGCGGCGACCCCACAGACGAGGTGAGCACCGTGGCCTTCGCTCTGGACTGCACCCAGGAAGTGGCAGACAAAGCCGTGGAGCTCGGCGCGCAGATGCTCGTGGTGCATCACCCGCTGCTGCTTCGCGGGGTGACCTCGGTGGCGGCGGATACGCCGAAGGGCAAGGTCATCCACACTCTGATACGCAATGGCGTGGCCCTGTTGGCCGCGCACACCAACGCGGATAAGGCCCGCCCGGGTGTCAACGACAAGCTGGCTGAGCTCGTCGGTATCACGCCCGGCCGCCCCATCGTCCCGGTGGAGCCCTATGAGAACCTCGACGAGGCCTTAGGGCTAGGGCGCGTGGGCGAGCTTGAGCAGCCGGTGACTCTGCGCGAATTCACCCAGCGCGTGGCCGATGCCCTTCCGGAAACCGAATGGGGAGTGCGCGCGGCCGGCGATCCGGAGCGCATGGTGAAGAAAGTTGCCGTCTCCAGTGGCTCGGGGGATTCCTTCCTGGACCACGCGGCGGCTCTCGGCGTGGACGTCTACGTCACCTCCGATTTGCGCCACCACCCAGTGGATGAGCACCTGCGCGCCGCGCACCTGGCGGAGCCGGAGGGCCCGGCCGTGGTGGATACCGCTCACTGGGCCAGCGAGTTTCCCTGGACTGCCCAAGCGCGCGATATTGTGGAGGACGCATTGCGCGTGAACACCGAGATCATCGATGTCCGCACCGACCCATGGACGATTTCTGCGCATAAGGAGAACTAAATGAAACTGCCACAGGACCTGCAGAGCATCTTGCTGGAGCTGGCCACCCTCGAGCGCTCCCAGGCGCTAGGTGGGGCAACCACCATCCCGGAGCAAGAGGAGTACGAGAAGGCCCAGGCCGCACACGCCCGGCTTGTCGACGCCTCCGGCTCCGCCCAGCTCGCCGTCGACGACATGGAACTGGAGATCTTGCGCATTCAGGCTGACGAGCGCAAGCTGCGTCAGCGCGAGCGCGATGACAAGGCGCAGCTTGGTGCTGCGACCGACCCAGAGACCCGCAAGGACCTGGAGCACGATCTCTACGCTGCAAAGTCCCGCATCGCGGATCTTATGAGCGAGCTACAGGAAGCCCATAACGAAATCCACGCACTGCGCGCCAACCTTGATGTTCACGGCGCGAAGGTCTCCGATTCCGAGCGTAAACTCGAAGTACTCAAGCGCGCGGCCGAGGCCGCCCAAGAGGCCGCGGCGAACCGCCCGGATCCGCAGGTGCGCATCGGCGAGCTGCGCGAGCAGCTGCCCGCGGATGTCCTGGAGGAGTACGAGACCGTGCGCGAAGAAAACGGCGTGGGCGCTGCGGCCTTCACCGGGCGTGGTTGCGGTGGTTGCTTCATCGTGCTGCCGCCGGCCGAGCAGAACGCGGTGCGCAACGCTGCTGCCGACGAGGTTCCGCAGTGCAGCGACTGCGGCTCCTACCTGGTGCGCCCGGCCTCATGAAGCTAGTCATCTTTGCTGACGGCGGCTCCCGCGGCAATCCCGGGATCGCCGGCTCCGGAACTGCGGTCTATAACGAGGACCGCTCGCAGCTGCTCAGGGAAATCGCTTACGTCGTGGGCCAGAAGTCCACGAATAACGTGGCCGAATACCACGGGTTGCTGCGCGGTTTGGAGGCCGCGGTGGAGCTGGGCGCGGATGAGGTGGAGTTCTATATGGACTCCAAGCTCGTGGTGGAGCAGATGAACGGGCGCTGGAAGATCAAGCACCCGGATATGCAGAAGCTCGCCATCGAGGCGCGCCGCCTGCTCAACCAGATTCCGCGCTTCAGCCTCGAGTGGGTTCCGCGCGCCAAGAACTCGGTGGCCGATGAGCTCTCCAACGTGGCGATGGACGCCGCCGCGAAGGGCGAGCCCGTGGGCATCCTCGATATGGGTGCCGGCGACGCCGTTGAAACCGGCGCCGCTGTCGATGCTGCGGGCAGTGAAGAACCCGGCGGGGAGGCAGGGGAGACGTCGCCAAGCACGGCGTCTTCAACCGCGGCCGACTGGCGCTCCGAGACCGGACAGTCCACCCGCTTCATCCTGCTGCGCCACGGGCAGACGGCGATGTCCGCCGCCAAGCAGTACTCCGGGCGTGCAAACCCCGAGCTGACCGAGCTGGGCAAGAAGCAAGCGCTCGCCGCTGCCCAAGCCCTGGCCGATACCCACATCGATGCCGTGGTGTGCTCGCCGCTGCGCCGCTGTCAGCAGACGGCTGCCGCCGTGGTTAAGGGCCGTGAGCTGCGCGTGGAAACCGTCGAGGACCTCATCGAGGTGGACTTCGGGCGCTGGGAAGGCAAGACCTTCGCCGAAGCCGATGCCGCCGACCCCGAGCTCCACGCGCGTTGGCTGAAGGATACGTCCGTGGCCTGCCCGGGTGGCGAGTCCCTGCGCGCAGTGCACCGCCGCGTCAGTGCTGCGCGCCGCGAGCTGCAGCAGCGCTATGCAGAGCAGACTGTCCTCGTGGTCTCCCACGTCAACCCCATCAAGTCCTTCGTGCGCCAAGCACTCGATTCCGGACCGCAAACGCCCAACCACCTCTTCCTTGAGCTGGCTTCCTTGAGTGAGGTCGAGTTCTTCGACGGCGGTAGCACCCTGCACCGTTTCAACGATGTGGGGCATCTGGGCGCGCTGCGATAAACTAACAGGCGCGAATGAGCCGACCGGGCAAACGCGTTCCGTCGAACCGGCCCCATTATGGAGCTAGGCGCGGGCCGAGGAAAGTCCGGACTCCACAGAGCACGGTGGTTGCTAACAGCAACCCGGGGTGACCCGCGGGAAAGTGCAACAGAAAGTAGACCGCCGCGTGCCTCCACTGCGTTTCGGCGCGGCGAAAGGGAAGCGGTAAGGGTGAAAGGGTGCGGTAAGAGCGCACCAGCACCGTCAGCGATGGCGGTGGCTGGGTAAACCCCACTGGGAGCAAGGCATCACGGCCCGCCACGCTTGCGGGCCCGATCAGGCGTTAGTAGGTTGCTCGCCGAAGCCTGAAGGTAGCTGCTTGAGCCAACTGGCAACGGTTGGCCTGGATGGATGTTTGCCACCGCGCCACGCGCGCGGCACAGAATCCGGCTTATAGGTTGGCTCATTCGCACCCACGCTTTTATTTTTTGGAACAATGGGGCAGCATGAAACTGTATGCCGCGCCCTTGGACTTTCGGCCCATCGCCGAGGAATTTTCCGTTCCGACAGACTTCCCGGAGGACGTCACCGCACAGGCCGCCTCCGCGCAGGACCGCTATGCCGAACAGCGCCGCGATGCCCGCGACATCCCGCTGGTGACCATCGACCCGGCCGGCTCCATGGACTTGGACCAGGCCGTCTTCATCGAGGCGCGCGATGGCGGCTACCGCGTGCTCTATGCCATCGCGGATGTCGCCGCGTTCATCGAACCGGGCTCCGCGCTGGAGCAGGAATCCCTCAAGCGCGGCCAGACCATTTACCTGCCCGATGAGCCGGCGCGGCTGCACCCGGCAGAGCTCTCCGAAGATAGGGCTTCGCTGCTTGCCGACGTCGACCGCCCCGCCGTCCTCTGGACCTTTGACCTTGACTCCGCGGGTGAGGTGGAGGACTTCTCTGTGGAGCGCGCGCTCGTGCGCAGCCACGCGCGGCTGGACTACGACCAAGTGCACGCCGACTTGGAGAAGGGCACGCTGCATTCCTCCATCGCCTTGCTGCCGGAGGTGGGAAAGCTGCGCCAGGCTTCCTCGCTGCGCCGCGAGGCGATCAACTTGCGCATTCCCTCGCAGCGCGTATCCGAAAGCAGCGATGGGGAGAAAGGCCACTACGAGCTGGTCATGGAGCCGCGTCATGAGGTGATGGACTATAACTCGGAGATTTCCTTGCTCACCGGGATGTGCGCGGGGCGGCTGATGGAATCACATGGAGTTGGTTTCCTGCGCACCCTATCGGCGGCCACCCCGGAGGCTGAGGCCACCTTCCGCTCTGAGGCGGAGGCGCTGGGGTTTGACCTGGGGGAGCGCAGCATCTCTGAATTCCTGCATTCCGTGGATGCGGATTCACCGCGCGGGATGGCGGTGATGCGCGAGGCCCAGCGTTTACTTCGTGGTGCTGACTACGTGTGGCTGGAGGATGGCCAGGCGGACGTGCACGCGGGAATCGGCGGCTACTATGCGCACGTGACGGCCCCGCTGCGGCGTCTAGTTGACCGCTTCGCCACGGAGGTCTGCTTGGCGCTCAGCGGCGGCTACGAGGTTCCGCAGTGGGTGCGTGAGCGCGCCGGGGATGTCATTTCCACGATGCGCTCGACATCGCAGCTGGCCTCCCAGGTGGATAAGGCCTGTTTGAACCTTACGGAGGCGACGGTCTTGGCGCCGTGGGTAGGCACTAACTTCGAAGCCGTGGTGGTCGATGGCGGGGAACAGCGCGAGAAGGCGCGCCTCTTCGTCTTGGACCCGCCGGTGATGGGGCAGGCCGTGGGGCACCCGGAGACCGGCAAGGAGACGATGGTGTCCTTGGTCAAGGCCGACGTTGAGGAGCGCGATGTGCTCTTCGCGTGGCCGGCGGACTAGTCCTCGGTGATTGCTGGGCTTCCGGCAGTAAGCGGGACGACAAGCAGGCCGTCCTCGGCCAAGTCGGCCGCAAAGTTTGTGGCCTTGGTGCTCGGCACGTAGGCGATGACCGCGGAGGACGTGCCCGCGTGGGCGGAGCGTGCCGCTGCGGCGCCGCGCGCGGTGGCCAGCTGCGCGAGTTTCTCCGCGGAGCTGAATTCATACACGGTGGACAAGGCTGACTGCGACTGTGTGAGGAGCGGGAAAAGCTCGGTGCCGCGGCGCGAGCGCAAAGCGCGGGCAACTCCTTCGGCGCGCTCGGTTTCCTCTGAGTAGAAGGTCAGCCACGCGGTGGCTTGCGCGATGGTCGGCTGATTCTCGGTGCCGTGCACCTTGTGGACAGCGGCGAGCCACTCGAGGACGCGTTGGGGTGCATCCGGCAACAGGCGCAGCGAAGGCGTGCCGAAGGCGCGGCAGGCGGCGTCGATGAAACGCTCGCGGGTGCGAATTTCTGCGACGGCTTCTAGGGAATCGGCGTCACTTGGCACGGCCAGCGCGAAGGCTGCGATGTCTTTGTTGACCATGTGCGGTGCCTGGGTGACGGAGCCGTCGGCGTAGTCGATGATGGTGATGGACTCACCAGCGCCGCGCAGGGCGGCGGAGTGGCGGGCGCGCAGCGCAGGGAATCGGGCGAAGGTGCCAACTGCTTGGGAACACACCTCCGCGATACGGGCACGCAGCGGGGCATCGTGCAGATCATCCGCGTTGCCGAGCAACGCCAGCGCTGTGGCAATGTCGATGGCTGCGGCGGCGCCGAGTCCAGTTGAATCGGGGATGTCGTTGACCACGGTGATATCGGCGCCGGCGGTCTCGCGGGTAAGGAGCTGGCGGTTGATCATGGTGTAGATGATGCCGCCGAGGCGCGCGGCGATGGCCCCTTCGGGTGCAGGGGGTTCGATGGGCTGGCCTTCGGAATCGACGCTGGGCTGTTGCTCCGCGGCGAGGGAAGAGACCTGCTCGAGGGAAATTTGGTCTTCGATGGTTTCGCCGTTGGTGTGCTCTAGGCGAACCTTGACCAGTCCGTCGCTGCGGGGGCTGACAGCTGCTGCCGCGCGGATGTTGGCCAGGCCCATGATGGCGATGCCGCCGTAGTGATCGATGTGCTCGCCGATGAGTGCCCAGGTGGCAGGGGCGCTAGCAACATGAGCTGCATCAGCGCCCACGTTCTCGCGGTGTGCGGCGCGAACGCGGTCGACGGCCGGGGTCGAAGGGGCAGTCCACAGGGGCATCGGGAAGGTTCTCCTTTGCTGGTGGCGAAAGCCTGCCTAAAAGAAAAGGCAGGAGTAGGTGACCAATCTATTCTAACGGGCAAGGCCCGCGGGCGGTCTGTAGTGTGGGGTGCACTGATTACTTGCCCGACAGAACGGAGAAAACTATGGCTGAGGCTGACAACAAGTGGTTCTACGACCCGTCTACCGGCGAGGTATCCCAGGGAAAGGTGTCCGGCTGGGAGAACCGCATGGGCCCCTACAATTCCCGCGAGGAAGCCGAGCGCGCTATTGAAATCGCGCAAGCCCGCACCGCCGCGGCTGATGCTGAGGATGCCGCCGAAGACGATAACTAAACGCCTCATGGCCGGCCATGAAGCGGCTACGAAAAGCTCGGGCCCACACCACCGCAAGTAGGCGATGGTGTGGGCCGTTGTGGTGACTGCACAACTACGCAGCCACGCAGGATGAGCCGGCGGCCTAGCGCAGCTTCTTGCGCAGTGGCTTAAACGCGGACTTGATGGCCTTAAAGCTGTCCGAGTAGGCGTTGAGTGCTTCCAACCCGATGACGCGCTCGCGCTGGTAGAGCAGACCATAGCCGAAGGTATCCTCGCCACGCCGGCGTGCGGTTTCTGCCAATTCGAGCAACTTATCGCGAGATGTCACGGAATCCTGGAAGTCTCCCAAGACAGATTGCATCTGCTTGCAGGCCTTGTAGAGGTTCTTGGTCTTTAGCGTGGTGGCTGAACCAGCTGCCTCAGCTGCATAGCGCAGTTTCTTTGCGGCCTTGCGCATATCGTGGAAGTACTCTTCACGCTCATGCAGCGTCAGCTCGGTGTTATCCCAGTTGGAGATAGCCTTCTTGTGGCGCTTGACCAGCTTGTCATAGGCCTGCTTGAGGTGCAGCGCCATCACCGTGTCAAGATCGTGGGACTCTTCTTCATCACGTTTGGCGTGCTTCGGCGCATAGTCCTTCGCTGCCTCCTGCTGCTCAGATAGTTCAGCGGAAGCTGTGGCAGCGGAATCAGATTCCACCGCACCGTTGTCCCCGGCGCTGGTGTCTTCGTCAACCGAAGCATCCTCGGCGGCGACTGGCGGGTTGGAAAGGAATGCGTCGAGCGCATCGAGCAGAGCCAGGTACTGGTCAGAATCGAGAGCAGCGATGACACGACGATGCGCGCGGCGGTAAGCGCGGCCCATATCGTGCGCGATGTGTTCGCGGGTGGCTTCATCAAGCACATCGGAGTCCTCGGAGGCGAGGAGATTCTGCCAGCGCTCTTCCACGACCTCGGCGTCACGAGCAACGCCAAGCATGGCCGCAAGCTCCTTGAGATCGGACTCTAGGCGCTTGATCTCCGGGCCCACGACAATGCCGTGGAAGGTTTGAAGGTGGCTGCGCAATTCGCGGGTAGCAACGCGCATTTGGTGCACGGAATCCCATTCATCACGGCGTACCCGCGGATCAAACTCGACGAGCTTATCCCGATTAGCTCGCAGTGCCTCCACGACTGCCGCCGCAGGGGATCCGGGCTCGACGTTAGACGTTGCGAGTGCTGGGGGAAGCTCGACATTGTTGATGGACTGCCCCAATGCTGACTTCAGCTTGGACGGTGAGGAGGAAACCCGCGCACCAGAACTGATCAACAGGGAAGTGGCATGCCGCAGTAGCGCGCTGCCCTCCTTCGTACCGGGCAGTTCTCCTGCGAGCTCTACTTCCCACTCGCGCCACGTGCTCTGAGAGCCACCTGGTAGGAAAGAGAATGCGGTGACATGGTCATCGCAGAACTCAGCGACAGGCTGCTCGTCCGCGTTTACGAGGAGCAACTCGGTGCGGTTGTTGTCCACTTGTGCAATGGGTTCAAGCGGGTGGTTACGGATCACCGAACGAACCTGGTGGAGGAGCTCGGCAGGGACTTCGTACTTGCCGTCGACGGGGTCACCGAGTTCGGCTCGGATTTCGGTACGACCTTCCGCGCCGGGAATTTTGATATGCCAGCCATCGTCATTTCCACCGGTGCGGCGTCGCAGCGTGATCTTCGCGTGAGTAAGACGGAGATCCTCAGTGTCGTAGTAAATCGCCGACAACGAGTGGTGGCGAGTTTCTGCGACTCGGGCTACCTCATCGAGGCGGGCGAGATCTGGTACCGGGGTGGTTTCATCCACGGCGAACTTGGCTTCGATTTCAAGAAACGTCTTTGGAGACATGTACACACCTTCGTCGGGGAGCGAAATGATAAAAGAAGAGGTATAAAACCTCTGCACTGCCTTCTAGGTTACCTGGCTAATAGTGCAAATGTGCCAACCCTTGCTGGTCCTTAACCGGTGAGTTGGCGGCGCCCACCCAGGCCCGAGGAATCACCACCCAAGTGGGAATTCTCCGCGGCAGTTGCACCTGCGGACATTCCTGCATGGTTCCTCATTGCTAAGGAGATGGTTCGCGAATCAGGGAAGAGGTGATCAGCTAAAGCTTCTGCCTTATGTCTGCGTATTTCCACCGCTGATAAAGATCGCTGAGCGAGGGCTACGTCGTTTTTCCTTTTGGCGTTGCTGCCCGCAGCCGAGTCTGTCTGTTTCTCGTCGTGAGGCGCCAATGAGGCGTTCGCTTCCTCCAAAAGCTCCCCAATGCGGGTGGCGTAGGCCAAAATGAAGCTTCGGCGAAACGACGCTACATTGCCGAGTAATCGCGCGTTGTCGGCAGCCTCCCCATGAGTCATGTGCCATTCGCACTGCCGCAGGAGGGAAGCGAACAGGTCGCTGACATGATCAATGTCCGCCTCGGCGCCAAAGACGGTGATGATTCCCTTGGGGTGAAGCTTGAGGACGGTGCATCCATTGCGATCTGCGATGACGCTAAGAAGCGTGGTTTTGTGGTTGATATAGGGCGCACTGATATGGATGCGTGTGGACATCACCGTGTCCGGGGATTCGGCCAGTGCCTCATCGAGACGGTGCCGTTGTTGAAGGCTCTGTGCTTTGGCAATGAGCGCACTGGCTTCCTCTTCATAAGGAGTGGATTCAGCCTTTCGCAGAAGCTGGGTGATCTTGTTGCGGATCCGATTCTCTTTGCTGTCTTGGCTTGCCCGAGAACTAGTTTTCTCTGCTGCGAGCACGTCAACGTCACGCAGTGGGGGCAGAGCGGAAGTAGCGTCAATGAGCCGTATGAGGTCATCGGTCGACATAGTCATCGAGTTAGGTGGGGAGACGCTTAACCATTCCTTGCGCAGCACAGTAGAACTAATTTGCGCGGGAATATGAGCAGCGGCACGATAAATAAGAGGGTGGCAAAAGCTGCCTAGGACGTGGAGTAAGTCCTTAGGTGACCATCCTTGACTGGCCGCTTGGCAAATGAGCTCGAGTCCTCGTGCGCTTAAGGTTCCGTGGTGGTTGTTCATAGCTGTTCCTGTTCCGTTTGTATGGGTACATCTGTTCGGTTGTGGGGCCATTCAAGCACGTGAAGTTGACATCTGGCCTAAGAATCGAAAAAAGTTGCCCCCGAGATACTCTTGTCAACTGGGGGAATAGTTGGCGGGGCGGGGGCAAAAGATGCAACTCCCGCCGTTACTTGGGCCCGCGGCGGTAGGGTTTAGAACATGAACAGCCAACACGAATTCGTCCTTCGTACAGTTGAAGAACGCGATATCCGCTTCATTCGCCTTTGGTTTACTGACATCTTGGGGGCGCTGAAATCGGTGGTAATGAGCCCTTCAGAGTTGGAATCTGCCTTCGAGGAAGGTGTTGGCTTCGATGGTTCCTCGGTGGAAGGGTTCTCCCGCATCTCAGAGGCAGACACCATCGCTATGCCCGACCCTTCAACCTTCCAAATCATGCCCTTTGACAAGGAAGAACCAGAGCTTCTTTCGGCGCGCATGTTCTGTGACATTACCCAGCCCGATGGGCAACCTTCCCTGGTGGACCCACGCCACATTCTGCGCCGTCAGGTTACTGAGGCTGCCAATGAAGGGTTTACGTGCAAGGCTTCTCCTGAGATTGAGTTTTATCTCTTGGAAGACGCCCGCGATATCAATACCCTGATTGCCACCGATAACGGAGGCTACTTCGACCAAGCCACGCACGATAACGCCCCGAGTTTCCGGCGCCGGTCGATGTACGCGCTGGAATCCATGGGCATTGCCACGGAATTCAGCCACCATGAAACCTCACCTGGGCAGCAGGAAATCGATCTACGCCATGCCGACGTGCTGTCCATGGCAGACAACATCATGACTTTCCGCTACCTCATTAAAGAGGTTGCCTCCCAGCAAGGAGTGCACGCCACATTCATGCCGAAGCCATTTGAGCATCGCTCTGGCTCGGGCATGCATACCCACTTGAGCCTTTTCGAGGGAGATTCCAACGCTTTCCACGACCCCGACGATGAGATTTCACTTTCCAGTACGGGGCGGCAGTTTATCGCCGGCATCCTTGAGCACGCTGTGGAAATGACCGCAATTACCAACCAGTGGACCAACTCCTACAAGCGCTTGATGTTTGGCAGCGAAGCCCCGGGATCAGTGACGTGGGGAATCTCCAACCGTTCGGCTTTGGTTCGAGTTCCTACCTATCGTCTTTCCAAAGAAATGTCGCGCCGCGTTGAAATCCGTTCACTAGATTCAGCGATGAACCCCTACCTGGGCTACGCGGTGTTGCTTGCCGCTGGCCTGCGCGGAATCAGGGAAGGCTATGAGCTTGGTGATCCCGCTGAGGATGACGTCCATCAGCTGACCCGTCGTGAGCGCCGCGCGATGGGGTACAAGGATCTGCCAAGCAGCTTGGACCAGGCACTCCGTGAATTCGAGCGCTCTGAGTTTATGGCGGAAGTCCTAGGAGAGCACGTCTTTGAGTACTTCCTGCGCGCCAAGTGGGATGAGTGGCACGAGTATCAGCAGCAGATCACCGCATTCGAGTTGCGCAACAACCTGAATTTCTAGGAGAAGCATGCGACCAGCATCTGTACCGTCCCCGGCAACTCTTGGCCTTACCCGGCCAACTGCTGCGGAGGACTTGTCCCGCCTTGGGTGGGATAATCCTGAGTCTCTCGAGCTGCTGTGGACCCTGGCCGCAGCCGGTGATCCCGATATGGCCCTCAATACGTTAATGAGGATCATCGAGTCAGCGCCTGAGATTGGCCCGGCGATGCGTGAGGACGAAACCTTCCGGGTACGGTTGATGGCCCTGTTGGGCGGCTCCTCTGCGTTTGGTGATCACCTTGCCGCCCACCCAGAGACCTGGCGCGAGCTCCAGCGCCCGCTGCCGACTCCCACGGAAATGCTGCACACCTTGTTGGAAGAGGTAGGCGCGGAACCGGCAACGTACGCCGAGCCGCCCACTCGTCCTGATACCGCGAGCCCCGATCTGACCTCTCCCGGTACATACCGGGCGGCTCTTGGCGACCACAAGGCATCGCTCAAGGTGGCTTACCGGACGCTCATGATGCGCATCGCCGCTCATGACCTCGCAGGGACTTTCCATTCGCGCAAGGGACAGTCACGGCCGCAGCCGCGGGTGGGCTTCCGTGAAATCACGCGGCTGACGACGGCCCTCGCTGACGCCTCCTTGACGGCAGCGCTCGCGGGTGCGGTCCGAGTGGTCTACGAGGATCAGCCACTCGATGCGCAGCTGGCAGTCATCGCGATGGGCAAGTGCGGTGCGGGCGAGTTGAACTACATCTCCGACGTGGACGTGATCTTCGTGGGCTCGGAGGCTACGCCACGGATCACCCGTCTCGCGTCAGAATTCAATCGAATCGGCTCGGCGTGCTTCTTTGAGGTTGACGCCAACCTGCGCCCAGAAGGCAAATCTGGTGCGCTGGTCCGAACACTGGATTCGCACGTGGCCTACTACAAGCGGTGGGCGGAAACGTGGGAATTCCAAGCCCAACTAAAGGCGCGGCCGCAGACCGGCTACCTGCCCTTGGGCACGGACTATCTCGACCAGATTGGGCCCATGGTGTGGACTGCATCGCAGAGGGAATCCTTCGTGGAAGACGTCCAGGCTATGCGCCGTCGAGTACTGGACAACGTCCCGGAAGATATGCGCCTTCGCGAACTCAAACTCGGTGAAGGCGGTTTGCGGGACGTGGAATTCGCCGTCCAACTGTTGCAATTGGTTCATGGCCGCTCAGATGAATCGCTGCGCACGCTGGCGACGGTCGATGCCCTCGCAGCGCTCGTGCGCGCCGGGTATGTCGGACGCGAAGACGGCACCCAGCTCATCGAGGCTTATGAGTTTCTTCGCTTGCTCGAGCACCGCCTCCAGTTGGAGCGCTTCCGCCGTACCCACACATTGCCGGAAAAAGATGACCTCACGGCGCTGACGTGGCTGGCCATCAATTCAGGATTTCACCCACAGGGGCATCAATCAGCAGCGGATCGGATGAACGCCCACCTACGGAAGATTCGCCTACTCATCTCTGAGCTGCACTCGCGCTTGTTCTACCGCCCGCTGTTGAATTCCGTGGCGTCGATGTCTGCTGATGAGCTCAAATTGTCGCGCGAAGCAGCGCTTTTGCAGCTGGCGGCACTTGGCTATCGCCACCCAGATCGTGCCTTCGAGCACCTCACCTCCCTGGCGGCTGGGCAGTCGCGCAAGGCCCGTATCCAGGCCATCCTGCTGCCGACGTTGATGGAGTGGCTCTCAAACACGGCCGATCCAGACATGGGCCTGCTGAATTATCGCAAGCTGTCGGAAGCGGCCTACGACCGAACGTGGTTCCTGCGCATGCTTCGCGACGAAGGCGTCGTCGGCCAGCGCCTCATGAAGATTTTGGGCACCTCGCCATTTACATCGGAGCTCATTATCCGCGCGCCGGACGTCGTCAAGCAGCTCTCCGATGGTGCGGCAGGGCCCAAGCTATTGGAAACCAAACCGGCGCAAGTTTCCTCCGCCTTGATTAATTCCACCAAGCGTCACGCGGACCCTGACAAAGCCGTGTCGGTAGCCCGAGCCCTTCGCCGCGCGGAGCTGGCGCGGATCGCTGCCGCGGATCTGCTGGGATTCTTACCGGTCCAGCAGGTGTGCTTTGAGCTGTCCACCATCTGGAATGCAGTGCTGGAAGCCGCGCTGCGCGCCGAAGTCAGGGCCTGGAGGCTGGAGAACGATGACGCCGAACCACCAGCCCGCATCGCCGTGATTGGAATGGGGCGGCTCGGCGGCATGGAGCTGGGCTTTGGCTCGGACGCCGATGTCATCGTGGTGGCCGAGCCAACGGAAGACAATGCCGAAGAGGAAGCCCTGCCGTGGGCAATTGGCATTATCGAGAAACTGCGCCGCCGTTTGGCAAAACCATCAGGGGATCCGCCCCTGGACGTCGATTTGGGCTTGCGCCCAGAGGGTCGGTCGGGAGCAGTTGTGCGCTCGATCGAGTCCTATGAGCGTTATTACTCGCAGTGGGGCGAACCCTGGGAGATGCAGGCACTACTCCGCGCGGCTTTCGTGGCGGGGGACAAAGACGTCGGGCAACGTTTCCTCACCATGGTGGATGCCTTCCGCTATCCACCGCAGGGCGTAAGCGAGAAGACCATCCGCGATATCCGCAGAATGAAAGCGCGCGTTGATAACGAGCGTTTGCCGCGCGGCGCTGACCGCAATACCCATACCAAGCTGGGGCGCGGCGGGTTGACCGATATCGAATGGACCGTCCAGCTGCTGCAGATGATGCATGCTCACGACGTGCCGGCGCTCCATGATCCTTCCACACTGCGCGTTCTCGACGCCCTCGAGGAGAGCGAGGTCATTCCAGTCCAACAAGTGCAGGAGCTGCGAGAGGCCTGGCTGTTGGCCACCGATGCCCGCAACGCCCTGGTATTGGTGCGTGGCAAGCGTGTGGACCAGCTTCCGGCACCGGGCCCTCAACTGGCGCAGGTGGCTGGTGCGGCCGGCTGGGCGCCCGAGCGCAACCAACAATTCCTAGAGCACTACCTCAAAGTCACCCGGCACGCCCGGAAGGTAGTCGACGAGGTGTTTTGGGGTGAGACTGAGTCATTCGAGCACGATTAGTAGAGCACAGCGTGGGCAGGTGTTTATCCTCCCTGACCCGCACCCTGAGTTAACCCGGAGCTATCCCTGAACTAAACGCACGCCCCTGTTCAATCAGGTGATAAGCCGTTAGCCTTAGACAGCAGTGAGCGGCACTTGCCCCGCGCCCTTTAAGGAGCCCGAAAAGGAGAACACCATGAGCCTTAATCTTTCTCTCGATCTCAATGCTGCCACGCTGGCTGATCTCGATGCATTCTTGTCCGCCGCCCGAGCCGCCGGGTGCGATCCCGCCGCCGCGCTGAGCGTGGAGGGGACGGTGATGCGGTTGGACGTCGACAAGCCCCGCGTTGTCCCTCCTGAGCCGAAGCCAGAGACCCCACGCCGCAGCAGCCTTGATCGCTCCGTAGCGGAATCAACAATCCGGTCCATCATTGATGCGCTGTCCGAGCGCCTGGATTCGCCGCATCCCCCGCGCGGTACCTCTTTTGGGACCTTTGGTCCTGGCGCGGATTAAGCCGGCGGTGTGAGAAAAGTCTAAGGTTGTGGCCGTGAAGTCCAAGCAGTTTATCGCCGTGTGGGTCCTCGTTGTGATCGCAGTCATCACCGCCGTCGGCGCAGGCTGGTGGGCCACAGAGCGGCACCAGGTGCCGGAGGGCGCGCTGACCGTGGAGCAGGTGGTCAACGGTGGCGTCCCGCAGGATCAGTCGGTTGATGTTCAGCTCGACCCTGCTGAAAACGACCGCATTGTTTCGCTGGCAGAGGCACTGGGGATCCCGTCGGAGTCGGTTCCTCGCGGCCTCTTGTCGGTGGCATCGGACAGGTACCGCTCCCGCCAGATCCTCGAGACTGATCTCAAGAAGGCCGTGGAGGCGGGTGCAATTACGAAAGATGATGCGAAGGGTGTGCTCGCCGCCTTCGACGCCGGGGTCGTCGCCCCGGTGGATGGCCCGATTCTCGTGGAATCGACCCCGGCCGAATAGCCCGATGAACTAGCCCGGCTGGGGTGCCGGCGCGAATACACAGGGACTGGCAGGTGATACGCAGTCAACGGGGATCTGCCTGGCAGCCGCGGATCTTAAGCTCACACGCACAGATAACGAATCGATAAAGGTTGGTGCGTTGAGGTGGAGAAACAACGAAAACTACGCGAGCTGCTCAGAACCGCCCTGGGGGTGAGCATTGCCGTCCTCGTTCCGATTGGCGGTGGGCTCGGGGTCTTCGAAGTGGCCAATTCGGTACCCCTTGAGGCGGCGTTAAGCGCCGCGGCCCTTCATTAGCCCAGCCCTGAACTAACCAACCTGCACGATGGTGACGTGCGGGCCGCCGTCCTCGCCGCGGCCGCGCAGGATGTGCGTGATGAGAACACCCACGATGCCAATGCACCACACGCCAAAGACTGCCCAGGCGGCGAGCCGGAAGTCATGGAAGGGGTAGTCAGGCCCATTGCCCAAGTGATCGAGAACCATGCCGACGAGCTGGGCGCCGATGACCGTGGCGATGAAGCCTCCCATATTGGCCAGGCCCGTCGCCGTGGCGACGACAGTGCGGTCGAGGTTTTCACGGACAATGTCGAAACCGTAATTTGCCACCGGTGTGCACAGGGCTACCAGGCTGATGAGGATGAACAGCGAGAGATAGCTGCCACCGAAGAGGAAGAACAAGGCCCACACCGCGCAGTGGGTAGCCACAAACCCTAAGGCGAGCCACGGGCGGAAACCGCTGGCCCTGGAGGAAAGCTTGCCGTGCAGTGGGCCGACGAGCACCATGCACACGCTAAACCACGTCAGGATCCAGCCGGCGCTAGTCTTAGAAAAATCCATGCCTGCAGTCATCAGCGGCACGCCCCATAGCATGACGAACACGTTGGTGGCCCCTAGGCCGATCCAGTGAATAAAGAATGCCTGCCAGGCTACGGGGGAACGGAAAACGGTGGATAACAGCGCTGCTGTGCTTTCCGGCTTCGCGTTAGGTTTTTCTTTCGGCTTGGGCACGATGCCGAGGGATTCTGGGGAATCAGCCACCGCCACCGCGGCCGCAACGGCGATGAGGATGCCCACCGCACCCAAGCTAACGAAGGCCATGGTCCACCCGCCCCAGCCCAGCAGCATGGCGAAAGGAAGGGCGGACAAGAACTGACCCAGCTGCCCAAGCGACGAGGTGACCTGAGTGAACATGGGGGTGCGGTGCAGCGGGAACCAGTAGGGGAGAATACGCATCACAGACAGGAAGGCGGTGGCATCGCCCGCGCCGATGAGCAGGCGGGCGGCGATGGCTACCCAATAATTGCTGGTGAAGCCAAGGAGTACCTGACCCACGCCCATGATGACGGAACCAATGACGAGCAGGCGCCGCGGCCCGAACTTATCGATGAGCATCCCGGTAGGGATCTGCGCCAGCGAATAGATACCCAATTGCACCGCGGTGAACACGGCAATGCGGGAGGCGTCGACCTCGAAGCGATCGATGGCTTCGAGGCCCGCCACGCCAAATGACGTGCGGCCGGTCATCGCCACGATATAGACCAACACCGCAGCCACCCACACAGAGAGAGCCTTCGTGGTAATTACATTGCGTGGATGAGGAACCGACATGGCTGATACTTTACGCGTCACCAACTAAGATGCAGGGGGTGAAGTACATTTCGACCCGCGATACCGCCCGCCAGCCCGCCGCCTTTACGGATATCCTCCTTGGAGGCTTGGCCCCTGATGGTGGCCTTTACCTGCCGGAAACCTATCCCCGCATTGATGACGCCACCCTTACCCAGTGGCGCCAGACCTTGGCTGAGGGCGGCTACGCGGCCTTGGCCGCGGAGGTGCTCAAGCTCTTCGTGGACGATATTCCTGCAGAGGACCTTGAGGGGATTGCCCAGCGCGCCTACACCTCCCCGAAGTTCGACGATGAGGAAATCGTCCCCGTCAGCGAACTGGGGGAGGGCCTCTACATTGGCCACCTCTCTGAAGGGCCGACGGCCGCCTTCAAGGACATGGCCATGCAAATGTTGGGCGAGCTCTTCGAATACGAGCTGGCCCGCCGTGGCGAGACCCTCAACATCTTGGGCGCTACCTCGGGCGACACCGGTTCTTCGGCGGAGTACGCCATGCGCGGGCGCAAAGGCATCCGCGTCTTCATGCTGACCCCGGCCGGGCGCATGACGCCCTTCCAGCAAGCCCAGATGTTTGGCCTGGATGACCCGAATATCTGCAATATCGCCCTCGACGGCGTGTTTGATGATTGCCAGGATGTGGTCAAGGCGGTATCGGCCGACGCTAACTTCAAGGCAGAAAACCGCATCGGCGCGGTCAACTCCATTAACTGGGCCCGCCTCATGGCGCAGGTGGTCTACTACATCAACTGCTACCTCAAGGTCACCACGGAGAACACCGAGAAGGTCTCCTTCAGCGTGCCCACCGGCAACTTCGGTGATATCTGTGCCGGACACATCGCCCGTCAGATGGGCCTGCCCATCGACAAACTCATCGTCGCAACCAATGAGAATGACGTGCTCGATGAGTTCTTCCGCACGGGCAGCTACCGCCCGCGTTCCTCGGAGCAGACGTACAAAACGTCCTCGCCGTCGATGGATATTTCCCGCGCCTCGAACTTCGAGCGCTTCGCTTTTGACCTGCTTGGCCGCGATGCCGCACAAATCAAGGATCTGTTTGGCACGAAGGTGAAGGAAGGCGGGTTCAACGTCGACAAGCAGGCGCTCGACGCTGCCCGCGCCGAGTACGGCTTCCTGTCTGGTTCCTCGACCCACGCCGACCGCCTTGCCATCATTAAGGATGTCCACGAGCGCTACAGCGTGCTGGTGGATCCGCACACTGCCGACGGCATCAAGGTTGCCCGCGCAGTTAAGGATGAGTTCGGCGTTGACACTCCCATCGTGTGCCTAGAAACCGCGCTTCCGGTGAAGTTCGCGGAGACCATCGCGGAAGCCATCGGCAGCGAGCCGGAGGTGCCGGAGCGTTTCGCCGGAATCCTGGAAGCCGAGCGCCACGTCACCGATCTGCCCAACGATGCGGTGGCGGTGAAGGATTACATCACGCAATACATCAAGAGCACGGAGGTTTAAGCCAATGGCACAGGAACAATTCTCGGGTCCGGAGTACTTCACCGAGTTTGACCCGGAGAAGTTCATCCGTGACATGAAGCAGGTCGCTGAGATGGAGAAGGAAAACAAGGATCAAAAGGCGGACCCGGGTGAGGCTGCATCCGCTCAGGAGGACTAGGCCTTACCTTCTGGTGGTGCTCAGCGCGACTGCGCTGGCAGTGGCTGGATGCTCAATGCCTATGGGGGTTGACTCCGTTCCCGAAGCTGCCTCGAGCACGTCCGAGTACACCACGATTTCACCGGCCCCGCCGCAGACGCATACGCCCGATGCCTCCCCGGTGCCGCCGGGCGCGGCGCTCGACATCTCTGCTATGCAGCCCGTTCCCGGCGAAGCCTTTGACTTCAACCTCTGCACGGTGGCGTGGAGCTTCGTGCTTGACGACGCCCGTACCATCGCTGTCACCGCCTCCCATTGCGGTGAGCCAGGGGATACGGTGTGGGCGGGCGCTGAGGATAGGGAATTCGTGTACCCAGCGGAGCCCGTCGGCACCATCATCTATTCCGATCTCAGCTCACCTGACACACACCAGCTCGACTTCGCTTTGGTGGAGATCACGCGGCAGGCGGAGTTTTATGTCCCGCAGGACATGCCTACCAGCGTGGTCGCTGCGGGGCAGGAGGAGCTTCCGGATGAGGTGTGCAAGCTGGGGCGCATCACGGGAGAGACGTGCGGACCGCTAACGCATGGAGAAAGCCACGGGAAACTTCAGTTTGGCGACCGAACGTTGGACACCGTCTCGGCGAGTGCCCGAGTCTGTTCCACGCATGGTGATTCCGGGGCGCCGGTCTTTGGCGCGCCGGGCAGCCCCTTTGAAGGCGTGATCGTCGGGGTTCTGTCAGGGACGACGGAAGCCGCGGCACGTAGTCAGGGCTGCATCGATGGGTCTGAGGCGGAGATGTCCTTTACCGCTGCCTCCGACATCGAGGCACTCCTGCCGGAGATTCTGGAGCGGGTTTAGGCGCTAAGATTAAACCCATGCCGACTCCTGATTTTATTGTGTCCCTGCGTGAGAAGATTGGTCACGAGCAGCTCTTCCTTCCCAGCGTGACCGCGGTTATTGTGCGGGCGGTTCCTACCGGTTCTGCGATATGGGAGCTGCCTTCCGTGCTGCTGGCCCAACGAGCCGACAACGGCACATGGGCTCCCATCTCCGGTATTTGTGAGCCTGGCGAGGAAGTCACGACGACCGCGTTGCGTGAGCTCAAGGAAGAGGTGGGTCTCGACGGCCGTATCGAAGCGCTCCTCGGCG
This sequence comes from Corynebacterium intestinale, assembly GCF_023574125.1. Taxonomy (NCBI): domain Bacteria; kingdom Bacillati; phylum Actinomycetota; class Actinomycetes; order Mycobacteriales; family Corynebacteriaceae; genus Corynebacterium; species Corynebacterium intestinale. The sequence continues at coordinate 1,152 of NZ_JAMKFF010000012.1, read as the reverse complement.
TCGGTCAGGTGGGCCCAGTGGTCTGTCCCAATGGGGATAAGTGCATCTACATGGATACCTCCATCCGTGTCTCCGTTCCGGATGATGCGGAGCCGGTCGTCTCCGACGAAGAGAACCTTGCCGCGCAGTGGTTCTCGGTGGCGCAGATGCCGACGTCTGTCAGCGCGCGCCATCGCATGATCATCGGGGACGCCGTGGCGCAGATGAAACATCCGCAGGGCTTCCGTCCGCGGATGGGCTACGTTAAGCGCAACTAAAAAACCCAGTTCAGGGGTCTTTTCTTTGAGGTTTGTCCGTGGGCTGGGAATCGTTGGAGTTACCGCACAGTATCATCAGAAACGCATGAAGTGGGTTGATGTTGCCGTTGGTGCTCGATAGCTTCGGGGTCATGATTTCACGCACACTGAAGAAAGTAACCACTGCAACCGCGTTCGTCGCCCTCGCGGGCGGCGTCCTGGGTGCCGGTACTGCCGGTGCGCAGGAACCATCCTCCGCTGACTCCGTGAAGTCCAGCCAGATTCAGGAGCTGAGCTCGCGCCTGTTCGGTGACTCCTTCTCGTCCTCCACGAAGCCGGAAGCTCCGCAAGGCTCTGGCTTGATTGAGAAGTATGAAGACATCGACGGCCTGCAGGACAAGCTGCCCGCTGATGAGGCGCAGAAGGTTCTCAACGGTACCTTCACTGCCAAGAAGAACCCGGCGATTTCCGTGACCTTCAATGACGACGGAACGCTGACCTACAACGATGGCTGCAATTCCGGTGGCGGCAGCTACAAGCTTGATCAGGCCGATGCCATCGTGGTGGAGAACCTGACCTCCACGATGCGTGCTTGCTCCCCTGAAGAGATGGCCGATGCCGATGCGCTCAACACCATCCTCACCGCCAAGCCAGTCGTTATCCCCGTGGAGGGCAACACCTTCGCGCTGGGCAGCCAGGGCCAGGCCATCCAGTTCACCAAGGCTGAAAACTAAAGCCTGATAAACACGCTGACAGCGTGCACTGCGGAGCTAGTTCGAGATTGGGCTAGCTCTGTTATGTCCATGGGCTTTTTGGACACGGAGTCCAGTAACTTTTTGGGCTAGGAGTCCAATGACTTTTTGGACGTGGAGTCTCCCTGCTTTTTGGGCAGGGAGTCTTTGGTGTTTTTGGACAG
>NZ_JAMKFF010000011.1:0-103229 GCF_023574125.1 Corynebacterium intestinale | reverse complement strand
TGTCCAAAAACACCAAAGACTCCCTGCCCAAAAAGCAGGGAGACTCCACGTCCAAAAAGTCATTGGACTCCTAGCCCAAAAAGTTACTGGACTCCGTGTCCAAAAAGCCCATGGACATAACACTGATGCCCTAGCGCTTCCCTATCGAGACGAATCCTTTGACGTCGTCTTCTCCGCCTTCGGCGCCTTGCCCTTCGTAGCAGACCTGGACGCGGCGCTGCGCGAGGTCCACCGTGTCCTGCGTCCACGTGGACGCTTCGTCTTTTCTGTGACGCACCCAATGCGCTGGGTCTTCCCCGACGATCCCCAGAACCTCACAGCAGAGCTGTCCTATTTTGAGCGCGCCTACCTCGAGCAGGATGCCAACGGTGAGCTTAGCTATGCCGAGTTTCACCGCACGATGGGTGATTGGGTGCGAGCACTACAGGTTCGCGGTTCCTTCGAGATTTGCAACCTCATCGAACCCGAGTGGCCAGAGGGCCTCGACATCACGTGGGGCCAGTGGTCTCCAGAACGAGGTGAAATTTTCCCTGGCACCGCCATCTTCGTGTGCGAAGCACGATAGCCCGGACGCCTGCCCACCCTGGTGCGGAGTGTGCCGCCCGCAGCGAACTAAGCTGGCAGCCATGCTTTTAGAACGCCTCGGGGTTTTCCTACGCCGCACGGTGGCCTGGTGGATTGACGCCTTCCTCGCCGCCGCTGTCATCGTGGTAGTCAAATGGGCAATCAACCTCAGCACCGACGGAGTATTGAACGGCAGAGCAGGAGCTATCTACGACATCATCGCGCTCGCCCTCGTCTTCTACGTCTACCGGGTGTGGGCGGAGTCAATTAAGCACACTTCTCTGGGCAAGTGGTCACTGAAGCTAGAAGTCATCGCTGAGCATCCCGGAATCGCCAGCGCAGCAATTCGCAACAGCTGGCTACTCCTTACTCTTGTTGCACTGACAGGGCTCCCCTATGTTGAGGCAACCATCTTGGCCATCCTTGGCCTCAGCGTCCTTGTGCTGGGCCAAACCCCCTTCGACCTACTCGCCGGGTGTTTAGTCGAGCGCCGCACGCCCACCGAGGACGAGCGCGCGGTGGGCTTGACCTAAGCCCCTAGTGCGCTGCGGCATCCCAGTTCTTGCCCACGCCAACGGACACCTCGAGTGGCACAGTCAACTCGATAGCCTTGTCCATTTCGCGCTCAAGGATGCGCTGCACGTCTTCTGCCTCCCCGGGAGCCACCTCCACGACAAGCTCATCGTGAACCTGAAGCAGCACGCGCGAGGCCATGCCTTCAAGGGCCTTATCCACGCGGATCATGGCAACCTTGATGATGTCCGCAGCAGTTCCCTGGATGGGCGCGTTCAAGGCAGCGCGCTCAGCGTTCTCACGGGCCACGCGGTTATCGGAGTTTAGCTCCGGCAGGTAGCGGCGGCGCCCAAAGACCGTGGAGGTATAACCATCCTTTCGGGCCTGCACCACCACCTCGTCGAGGTAGCGCTTCACGCCGCCGAAACGCTCAAAGTAGCTCTCCATAATCTCCTTAGCCTCGCGCGCCGGGATACCCAGCTGCTGCGATAGGCCAAAAGCGGAAAGTCCATAGACCAAGCCATAGGACATAGCCTTGACTCGGCGGCGCAGCTCCGAGGTGACCTCATCCACCGGTACATCGAAAACCTTGGAGCCAACGTAGTTGTGCAGGTCTTCGCCCTCACGATAGGCCTCAATAAGCCCGGGGTCTGCGGAGAGATGCGCCATGACGCGCATCTCAATCTGGGAGTAGTCGGCCGTAATCAAGGTCTCAAAGCCTTCGCCGACCACAAAAGCAGATCGGATCTGGCGTCCTGCCTCAGTACGCACCGGAATATTCTGCAGGTTCGGTTCCGTCGAGGACAGGCGGCCCGTCGATGCCACCGTTTGGTTAAACGTGGTGTGGATGCGGCCATCCGGCTGAATGGTCTTAATGAGACCTTCCAGCGTTGTCTTCATCTTCTGATACTCGCGGTGGGCCAGCAGGTGATCCAAGAAGGGGTGCGGATGCGTTGCAGCAAGCTGCTCAATTTCCTTAGCCGCGGTGGAATAGCCGGTCTTGGTCTTCTTCGTCTTCGGCATGTCAAAGGTATCGAAGAGCACCGACTGCAGCTGCTTCGGGGAATTCAGGTTGAGAGAATCATCACCGGCCAGCTCGCGGGCGGCGCGTTCCTGTTCATTGACCTGCTCAATGAAGGCATCACGCTGAGTTTCTAAGACATCCCTGTCGACCGCAATACCGGCGGCCTCCATGCGGGCAAGGATGCTGACCAGCGGCAACTCCAGGTCGGCATAGAGCTCGAAGGAGTCAATCTCCTGGAGTTGACGCGTTAGTTCTGCCGCTAATTCCATAATGGCAGCGGCCTGATCCACCAGAGGGTTCTCATCAAGGATGGAGAGCTGCTCCGTGGCCGCTCCAAGGGACTTCTGTAGGTGGCGCTGGTACACGTCCGTCAACGCATACGTGCGCTGCCCCGGACGCAAGAGGTAGGCGGCAAGGGCGGTGTCGTGGGCAATTCCGCACAGTTCAATCCCCCGGCCGGCCAGCATGTGCCAGACGGCCTTCGCCTCGTGTAGGTATTTCGGCGCGTCTGATGACAGCCACGCGGCCAGCGCGGCGTCATCCTTAGCATCGAGATCTGCCAACTCAATCTGGCGGCCCTCAAAGGAGGAATCGACCAGTGCCAGTGCCGCAGCATCACCCGCGCCCGGGGTCCCATCACCTTGTACGAAGACTGCTACGTCTTCCTTACCCTCGAGCCACTCAGCCAGCGGTGTGTCCACCACGGTAACCGTGACGTCCGGGGCTTCCTCAGCCGCAGCAGCTTCCGCGGCGGCGTCGTGCGGGACGGCGTTGAGGACCCGCTCGCGCAGGTTGGTGCCGAATTCCAGCTCGTCGAAGCGAGCCGCGACCTCGCTAGCGACCGCTCCCTTAAACTCCAGATCCGCAGGGCCCACCTCCAGGTCCATATCCGTCACCATTTGAGTGAGCTGTCGGTTGAGCTTGACCTGTTCGATGCGGTCGCGGAAGTTCTGGCCCGCCACTCCCTTGATCTCCTCGGCATGCTCGATAAGGCTATCGAGGGAGCCATACTGGGTAATCCATTTCGTGGCGGTCTTCTCCCCCACCTTTGGCACGGAGGGCAAGTTATCGGAGGGGTCACCACGCAGGGCCGCGAAGTCTGGGTACTGCTGCGGGCTCAGACCGTACTTCTCCTCCACTGCCTCTGGAGTAAAGCGATGCAGCTTGGACACCCCGCGCATGGGATAGAGGACGGTCGTGGAGTCGTCGACAAGCTGCAAATAGTCGCGGTCACCGGTGACCAGGAAGGTCTCATAGTCCGCGCCCGCCTGCGTGGACAACGTAGCCACGATGTCATCGGCCTCGAAGTTCTCGCGCGACAGCGTAGTGATTCCCAGCGTCTCCAAAACCTCACGGATGAGCTCAACCTGCCCCCGGAACTCTTCCGGGGCGGCTTCGCGCTGTGCCTTGTAGTCGGGGAACATCTCCGTGCGGAAGGTCTTGCGGCCCACGTCGAAGGCTACCGCGACGAAGTCCGGCTTCTCCTCCGCCAAGATATTCGCCAGCATGGAAAGGAATCCGTAGACCGCATTCGTATGCTGCCCGCCCGAGGTAGAAAAGTTCTCCGCGGGCAGTGCATAAAATGCGCGGAAGGCCATGGAGTGGCCGTCGATGAGCAAGAGTCGGGGCTGAGAAGTAGTCACCCGGCCCATCCTAACGTGTTGCGCCAATCAGCACCGACGCTGCCCTTAGGCAGGCAATTAGGTTCCCATTGGTCAGCTGCGCTAGTATCGTTGCTTGTGCGCCCCTGTAGCCCAATTGGCAGAGGCAACGGATTCAAAACCCGTGTAGTGTGAGTTCGAGTCTCACCAGGGGCACAATTCCACCCCGCAACAGAGAATGTTGTGGGGTATTAGTGTTTTCAACCGAAAGGAACCCGTCATCATGCGTCGCACGATCATTGCCTTGAGCACCGCAGCCGCCCTTACTCTGGGCGGTACCACTGTTGCTACCGCTGCGGAATCCAGCACCGACAAGGAAGTTTCTTCCAAGGTGGAAGGCTCCTCTTATTACCAGGAGCTGCGCAAGTCCGCAGCCTCCTCCGATGACCCGCAGTTGAATACCTTCTGCACCGTGCTTCTCGACGGTCTCGTAGGACTCGCCGCCTTCGCCATCTTGGGCTCAATCTATGGCGAAGTAGCAAAGCGCTTGCCGATGTAGTCAACGTATAACCTTCTATGGTCTGAATAGTTTGCATAAGCACGTCGCACAATGAGAGAATAAGGAGTCATCTGCTCATTCCTCTCCCTCGGCACGGCATCCCCACCGAGGAGACTGTCAACGTTACTTTCGGTTTATGCACTATATTCTTAACGCCATTCGCGGCGCCCTCATTGGCATGGCCGAGCTGGTCCCCGGAATTTCCGGAGGCACCGTCGCGCTCATCGTAGGCATCTATGAACGCGCTTTGCACAACGCCAATGATCTCATTTCCGGCCGTTTCAAAAAGGTTGAATGGGGCTTCCTCGTCTCAGTCGCCGCCGGCATGTTCCTTGCCGTCTTCGGTTTTTCCACGTTGCTCCACAACTTTGTGGAAGGGCAAGTGTCCTTGTCCCGCGCATTGTTCCTCGGCATGGTCGCCGTGTCCATCATCGTTCCAATTAGCATGATGTCGCGGTTTACCCCCGCGTCCATCGCTGCATTCATCATCGCCACCGTCGCGATCTTCTTTGTTACCGGCTTTACTTCAACTCCTGTCGAAGACCCCAGCCTGATTGTGGTGTTCTTGGCGGCCATGGTGGCCGTCTGCGCGCTCGTTCTCCCAGGCGTTTCGGGCTCACTCATCTTGCTGACAATGGGCCTCTACCAGCCGGTCATCGGCGCGGTCTCTGACCGGAACATGACCGTCGTGGGCGTCTTCGCCCTCGGCGCGGTGTGCGGCCTTGCCGCGTTCGTCAAGGTATTGAATTACCTACTCGATACCCACCGCGATCCGACCCTCGCCGCCATGGCCGGCTTTATGCTGGGCTCACTTCGCGCATTGTGGCCGTGGGGCGCGGACCAGGATGCTTCAACACCGCTTATCCTGCTCATGTTCGCGCTCGGCGGCATTATCGTCGCCATTTTCATCGTCGTGGATAGGCGCAAAGCCGCAAGTTATCAAGAGAGTTAAAGCATGAATAAGAAGAAGGCCGTCGTGGGCGCCGTCGGAGCGCTGGCCTCTGTTGCCCTCTCCGGTTGCGTCACCAACGAGGAGCCGGCGCTGCCAGAAGGCTGGTCAGAGCCTAACGTGGACGAAGTACCCGAGATCGCCGCGATGTACCAGGACGCAGATGGGGTCCTCACCGTAGGCACAAACCCACCGTTTGCGCCTTTCGAGTTCAAGGATTCCGATGGTTCACTCATCGGTCTTGAAATGGACTTAGCCAATGCAGTCGCTCAAGTGATGGGCCTCAAATTCCAGCCGGTGGAGCAGGACTTTTCCATGATTTTGCCGGCAGTCCAGTCCGGGCAGATCGATCTCGGTGGGTCTGGGTTTACCGATACTGACGAGCGCCGTGAGAACTTCGATTTCGTCGATATCCTCTACGCCGGCATTCAGTGGGCGGAGCTCACCGACGGCCCCAACAAGGTTGATCCATCGAATCCCTGTGGTCTCACCGTCGCGGTGCAGCGCACCACCGTGTCCGAGACGGACGACTTACGTCCGAAGCAAGAAGCCTGCGATGGGGACCTGACCATCCTCCCCTATGACACGAGTGACAACGCCGCCCTCGCGGTACTCATGGGCCGCGCGGACGCGCTTTCGGCGGACTCACCAGTCTCTGCGTGGGCGGTCAACCGCTCGGACGGGCGTATGTCCATGGTCGGCGAAATGTTTGACGCCGCTCCCTATGGGTTTGCCGTACCTAAGGACTCCGAACTCGGACCTGCCGTGGCAGCCGCGCTCCAGCACCTTATTGACACCGGGGCCTACGCAGAAATCCTCGAAAAATGGGGCGTTACCGAGGGGCTCGTCGAACACGCAATGATTAATGAAAGGCCGATCAATGACTAATTCCTCTCTCCCGGCAACATCGGATTCTGCGGCTTCGGCTACCCCACCAAAGATCGAAGCCCGGCCACTTCGCCACCCGTGGCGATGGGTCTTCGCCGCCCTCCTCGTTCTCCTTGCTGTGTGGTTCATCATCTCTTCGGCGCGCAACGAGGCCTTCGGGTGGGGCACTTACTTCCAATACCTCTTCGACACTCGCATCGCCACCGCCGCGCTGCACACCATCGCGATTACGATTCTGGCGATGATCATTGGCGTCGTGGGCGGCGCCGCTCTCGCTGTGATGCGTATGTCCCCCAACCCCGTGCTCGGGGGTGTGTCCTGGCTCTTCCTGTGGCTGTTCCGAGGAACCCCGATCTACGTGCAGCTCGTCTTCTGGGGCCTGCTATCCGCTCTCTACCAATCCATCAACCTCGGGTTTACGGAGATTTCTCTCACGGAGGTACTCACCAATGCATTCCTGCTCTCCGTGCTCGGTTTGGGCCTGAACGAAGCCGCCTACATGGCGGAAATCGTCCGCTCCGGCATCTCCTCAGTTCCCGAGGGCCAGAAGGAAGCCAGCAAGGCCCTGGGGATGGGCTGGTGGATGACCATGCGCCGCACGGTTCTCCCGCAGGCCATGCGCATCATCATTCCGCCGACAGGTAATGAGTTCATTTCTTTGCTGAAGACGTCTTCCCTTGTGGTGGCAATTCCCTACACCGCAGAGATTTTCGGCCGCGCCACGGATATTTCCGCCGCACTTTTCGAGCCCATCCCGCTACTCATGGTGGCGGCGACGTGGTACCTGGCCATCACCTCGCTTCTTATGGTGGGCCAGTACTTCTTGGAGCGCCGCTTCGAACGTGGCGCCACCCGCGAGCTCACCGGTCGCCAGCTGGCTGCGCTGGCGGATGCTGAAGGAACCATTCCCCGCAACGTGTCTGTCATCCCGGAGGTAAAGAACTAATGACCACCCCAATGATCTCTGCACAGAATGTGTATAAATCCTTCGGTCAGCTCGAGGTTCTCAAGGGCATCGATCTCACCGTCATGCCCGGCGAGGTCACTTGCCTACTGGGCCCCTCCGGTTCCGGAAAATCAACCTTCCTTCGCTGCTGCAATCACCTAGAGAAGGTCACGGCCGGCCGCCTCTACGTCGACGGCGAGCTCATCGGATTCCGTGAACGCAACGGCGTGCTCTATGAAATCTCCGAAAAGGAAGCCGCCGCTCAGCGCCAAGACATCGGCATGGTGTTCCAACAGTTCAATCTGTTCAGCCACCGCACAGTCCTGGAGAACATCATCGAGGCCCCCGTCCAAGTGAAGAAGCAGAATCCAGAGCAAGCAAAGAAGAAAGCGATGGAACTGCTGGAAAAGGTGGGCCTCGCGCACAAGGCAGATGCGTACCCGGTGCAGCTTTCCGGTGGTCAGCAGCAGCGCGTCGCTATTGCCCGCTCTGTGGCCATGGATCCAAAGCTGATGCTTTTCGACGAACCCACCTCCGCCCTCGACCCCGAGCTGGTCGGCGAGGTCCTCCGCGTTATGAAGGAGCTTGCCGCCGATGGCATGACCATGCTCGTCGTTACTCACGAAATGGGCTTTGCACGTGAAGTCGCCGACAACATCGTCTTCATGGACGGCGGCAGCGTCATTGAAACCGGAACCCCCGAGCAAGTCTTGGACAATCCGCAGCACCAGCGCACGAAGGATTTCCTCTCTTCGCTGCTCTAGCACGCAGCATCACTACCGCAAATGCCCTAGTTGCCAACACCTTTGCTCCGCCCGCAGGGCAGGTTCAGGATCATTGGCAGCTAGGGCAATTTTCTATTTGAACTCGGCTAAGACAAAACTCCGGCCAATCCGCGAAGGATTATTGGCCGGAGTTTAGGACTTCCGCGAAAGGCACAGACGCTACTCGGAGTCGCCTTCGTCTTCCGCAGTCTCAGCGGGTTCTTCAGATTCCTCGGCAGATGCCGAGTCCATTGGGCTATCCGCAGACTGGGCCTGGATAACGTCATCCAACACAGCGTGGATATAAGGTGCTGCCTTGTCATTGGAGTATTCCGAGGCAAGCTCGACACCTTCGACGAGCGCGGTAGCGTTAGGCACATCCGCGTTAAAGAGGATTTCCCATACCGCTACGCGCATGATCGCGCGATCGACAGCCGGGATGCGCTCGAGCGACCACTCGCTGGAGAGGTAGCGGGCGATCGCATCATCGATGTCATCCAGTTCTTCGGCAGCTCCGCTGACGATTTCGCGGGTGTAGTCCGCGACCGGCGCCACGCCGTTTTCAGGGTCGCGGGCCAGCTCTACGCGGTCCTCAACGATGGCTACCGGATCGACATCGCGCGATTCAGCTTCGAAAAGAATATCCGCGGCGCGGCGACGTGCTCGGTAGCGCGCCGTGTGGCGCTTATAGTTTGGCTCTGGTTGGGTCATCTTAGTTGTTGACGCGAGAGAGGTACTCGCCGGTACGGGTATCAATCTTGAGAACATTTCCGATCTCAATGAACAGCGGAACCTGAATCTCGGCACCGGTCTCGAGCGTTGCCGGCTTGGTGCCACCATTGGAGCGGTCACCCTGCAGGCCCGGTTCGGTGTGCTCCACCTTCAGGTCAACGGAGATCGGCAGCTCGCCGAACAAAGCCTCACCGTCATGGAAGGACACCTGAACGCGCATGTTCTCCAGCAGGAACTTGCCAGCGTCGCCGAACTTATCAAACGGCAGCTCGAACTGCTCAAAAGTCTTATCATCCATGACCACGTAGTTCTGGCCATCGTTGTACAGGTAGGTCATGTCGCGGCGGTCGACGTTTGCGGTCTCCACCTTGACACCAGCGTTAAAGGTCTTGTCGGTCACCTTGCCAGAGACCACGTCCTTGAGCTTGGTGCGCACGAATGCCGGGCCCTTGCCGGGCTTGACGTGCTGGAACTCAACAATCTGCTGCAGCTTGTTGTCGATCTTCAGAACGAGGCCGTTCTTGAAATCAGTGGTATCTGCCATGAAATGACTCTCCCAAATAACTTGTAGTCGAAACTATGAAAACAGTGTCTAAGCATACCGTACGCGCATCAAGTACGGCGCCAAGGGGTGCTAGCTAAAGCACCTGAAGGTCCTTCGGGTAAGCCGTGATGATCTTCGGGGCACCTGAAGTGATAATGAGGCTGTCCTCGATGCGCACTCCTCCCTTGCCTGGGACGTAGATGCCGGGCTCAATGGTCAGGGTCATGCCCTCAGCCAACGTACCCTTTCCGGTTGTGGCCGCATAAGGCCCTTCATGCACGTCGAGACCAATGCCGTGGCCAGTAGAGTGAACGAAGTAGTCACCATAGCCAGCATCGGCAATAATGTCGCGGCAGGCCGCGTCGACGTCGACAAGCTTGGCACCTGGCACCGCTGCCTTGACACCCGCTTCCTGGGCGCGCAGGACAACGTCATAGATTTCGCGGGCGAAATCAGAAACCTCACCGATGACGAAGGTACGGGTGCAGTCTGAGTTAAAGCCGCGGAGGTGAGCGCCGAAGTCAATCGTTACCAAATCGCCCTTGCACAGTTCGCGGTCATCCGCACCATGGTGGGGCTTTGCAGAATTCTCGCCGGAGGCCACGATGGTGTCGAAGCTCACGCGTTCCGAGCCAAGCATGCGCATCCGGTATTCAAGGTCGGCAGCTACCTGGCGCTCCGTGCGTCCGGCGGCTACTTCCCCGGCCTCGACGAGGTCGGTCAGCGCCTGGTTTGCCAAAGCTGCGATTTCTTCGAGTTTTTGAAGCTCGACATTGTCTTTGACGAGGCGAATCTTCTCTACTACGCCGGTGACAGGCACCAGAGTAACGCCCTCCGGTTTTGCTTTCTCCAGCCGCTCAAGTTGTGAAACGGTGACATAGTCGGCTTCATAGCCAACGCGAAGGTCCTCAGAAACCTGCCCCAGCAGGTGCGGGCCCACATCGCGACCGAGGCTGGCTTCGATATCCGGGACCTCTTCAGCAATTTGTGTGGTGTAGCGGCCGTCCGTAGCCATGAGCGCGGAGAGGTCCTTGCGCAACAGTAGACCACCATTCGAACCGGAGAAGCCGGTGAGATAACGCGCGTGCGTCAAATGGGTGACGATGATCGCGTCGACGCGCTGACCAGATAGCTCGGTCATGAGCTTGCGGCGGCGGTTGCTATAACGAGTATCGGCTAATGCCATGTGAGAACCACTCCATTCATTTCAAGCGATACTCCATGATAGCTAATTTGCGAGGAAGTACCCCAGTGCCGCGACATATCCATAAGAGCCAAGCCCAGCAATGACACCGCGTGCGATCGGGCTCAGATAGGAGTGCTGACGGAATGCTTCCCGCGCGTGCACATTAGATAGGTGTACCTCAACAAAACCTGCACCATCGGCTACTTCCGCTAGGGCATCGCGCAGTGCCACCGACGTATGCGTAAACCCACCCGGATTGATGATGACGGGCCAGCCTTCGTCGGCGGCGCGATGCACCTGCTCGATGAGCTCGCCCTCGTGGTTGGACTGGAAGAAGACGATCTCTTCCTCCCCCGCCGCTGCGCGGACGCGACGCTCGATGTCCTCTAGGGTTTCGCTGCCATAGATTTCTGGTTGGCGCTTGCCCAGACGGTTGAGGTTCGGGCCGTTGAGAACGAGAATGGTCATGGCAAACTCCTTAAGCTTTTATGAGGCGAGCTGCGCATAGGCTGCGCGCAGCTCGTCGACGGTAGCATCTTCCAAGCGCGTGGTTTCCCCGATTCCCGTGAGGGCCACAAAACGGATGTGGCCACCGCGGTTCTTCTTGTCATGGCGCATGCCATCCAGCAGCTGTTCGAAATGGCCCTGCTCATAGGTTGTGGGCAACCCAATTCGGGTGAGAATGTCGCGGTGGGTGACTACCAGGTTGGCGTCGATAAGCCCGCGTGCGTGGGACAAGTAGGCGATGAACATCATGCCCACTGCTACCGCGCGGCCGTGGCGCCAGGTGTAGTTTTCGCGGCGCTCTACGGCGTGGCCGAAGGTGTGGCCGTAATTGAGGGTTTCGCGCAGCCCCGATTCCTTTAAGTCCTGGCCCACCACGTGCGCCTTGACCGCGATGGAACGCTGGATGAGCTCGGGCAGCAGGCCGTCGGGGTCCAAGCAAGCGGCAGGATCCGCAAGGTAATGCTCGATGATGCGCGGATCATGGATGAAGCCAGTTTTGATGATCTCCGCAGAACCGGCGACGATTTCGTCGGCAGGTAGGGTGCGCAGGTGGTCCAGATCGACAAAGACTGAGTCCGGCTCGTGGAAAGCCCCAACAAGGTTCTTGCCTGCGGCAGTGTTAATACCTGTCTTTCCACCAACGGCCGCGTCCACCATCGCGAGCAGTGTGGTCGGGGCCTGAATTACTGGGATACCACGCATCCACGTCGCTGCGGCAAAGCCTGCCAAGTCGGTCACGGCCCCGCCGCCGAGACCAATAACGGCGTCACGGCGGCTGAAACCAGCCTCCCCTAAGGTATCCCAAAGCCGGGCAAGTACATCGAGCTGCTTAGCTGCCTCTGCATCAGGTACCTCGACCAGAGTTGCCTCTATTCCCTGTGCACGGGCTTGCTCGGCGAGGTCACCGGCAGCCTGCGCGAGCGGCGGCTGGTGAATGACCGCCACCTTAGCCGCTCCAATGTCCGCCACGCGCCCAATCACTTCTGTGCTCAGACCAGTGCCAATTGTGACCTCATAAGGTGAAGGTCCTTTAACCGGAATAGTGTGCATGAGTAGTGCTCCTTTGGCTGGGCTAGCGGTGATTGTGCGGCTTCATCATGAGGTTAAAGCAAAACAGCCGGCGATTTAGAGGGTTTCAAGGAAACTCAGAATATCGCCCACTACCTGTTGCGGGGAGCGCACACCAGTGCGCACCTTCAAATCAGCTACCTCCGAGTAAAGGGGGCGGCGCGCCTCCAAAAGCTGGGTATAGTGCGCCAATGGATCTGCAGATTCCAACACGGGGCGGTTCGCATCACCCAACGTGCGGCTTACGCCTTCTTCCGGCGTGACATCGAGGAATACGACGGTCAGGTTATCGAGCAAGGCACGTGTGGATTCGGTCAGCACTGCTCCGCCGCCGAGGCTCACGACCCCAGTGGTGGCCAGTGCCTCGCGCACCGCTTCTGCTTCTACCTCACGGAATGCCGGCTCACCCAGTTCAGAAAACACTTCACCGCAGGCCTTGCCGTAGCGGGCCTCGATCAGATCATCAGAATCAACAACGTCACAATTCAGCGCCCGCGACAAACGGCGGCCAATCGTAGTCTTTCCGGAACCGGGAGGCCCAACTAAGACAACGCGTGGGGAGCTCATGCTTCACCCCAATCCAAGCGGCTTGCCACATAGTCCTGGTAGGAGGCGATGTTCCGCTTAGTCTCAGCGAGGCTATCTCCACCAAACTTTTCCAACACGGCGCGCGCGAGGACCAACGCCACCATTGCTTCTGCAACAACACCAGCAGCAGGAACCGCACACACATCGGAGCGCTGATGGATGGCAGTCGCCGCTCCACCTGTGGCCATATCCACCGTCTTTAAGGCGCGCGGAACTGTGGAGATCGGCTTCATCGCCGCGCGCAAGCGCAGCGTCTGGCCGTTGGTCATTCCACCTTCTAGACCGCCAGCCCGGTTGGTTTCTCGATCCACGCCGCGATCGGTTCGGATCATCTCATCGTGGGCCTCGCTTCCGCGACGGCGGGCCTCAGCAAAACCATCACCGACTTCAACGCCCTTGATGGCCTGAATGCCCATCAAGGCAGCGGCGAGCTGTGCGTCGAGACGGTCCTCCCCTGACGTGTGCGAGCCCAAGCCAATTGGCAGGCCCTCCACGATGACCTCAACGATGCCGCCAAGGGTATCGCCCTGCTTCTTAGCGGTTTCAATTTCTGAGATCATAGATTCCTCTGCGGCCTTATCGCAGGCCCGAACCGGAGAAGCATCGATGGCCTCAATGTCCGCAAAGCTGGGCGACGGGCCTTCATAGGGCTCGGAGGCGCCAATCGAAATCACGTGGGAGAGCACTTCGATGCCCAAGGTTTCACGGAGGAAGTTGCGTGCGACGGTGGCTGCAGCCACGCGGGCGGCGGTCTCACGCGCGGAAGAGCGCTCCAGGATGGGGCGCGCCTCCGAGTGATCAAACTTCACCATGCCAGCAAAATCAGCGTGGCCGGGGCGCGGGCGGGTCAGCGGGGCGCCGCGACCGGAAGCCATAGCTTTAGCGGACTCCGGATCCTCCGGATCCAAGGCATCGGGCGACATGATGGTGGTCCACTTTGGCCACTCAGTGTTGCCGATCATGATGGCGATAGGACTGCCCAGGGTCAAGCCGTGGCGGATGCCGCTGAGCAGGGTGAGGTCATCAGCCTCAAACTTCATGCGCGCGCCACGCCCATAGCCAAGGCGGCGGCGAGAGAGCTGGAGAGCGATGTCGTCTTGGGAAACGGGAACCCCGGCCGGCATGTGCTCAATGAGTGCAATGAGCGCTTGACCGTGAGATTCACCTGCGGTAGTCCAACGAAGCATGCGGACTATTATCGCATGCCAGGGCTTCTTTCGTGGTCACTAGGCCAACTATCACACCGTGTTGGGGCTAAAAAACACGACGAGAGCCGCAGCAAACAGCATCCCGGGACCATGCGCAGGCGCCCTATCCCGCGTGATGATTCCCCACAACACGGTGCTGAGAGCCGCCCCCATCATCGCCAACGCAACCCCTGGTAGGCCCGCTGCGTGGGCGGTCACCATTCCCAGAGGCAGAGCTAGCTTGAGGTCGCCCCCGCCCACGCTTCCTGTACGGCTAAACCAGGCCACTAACACGTAGAGCCCTATCCAGAGCAGGCCCGCCAAACTGAACCAGCACAACGATAAAGCCGCGGCCGGCAGCGTCAGATAATTAGGCAAGCGCTTAAAACGCAGGTCATAAACAATTAAGGCGCACCCCCACGCCAAGAAAAGTACATCCCCCATAGCCCGCAGCCTACCGCGCGGTAAGACAAGGCGCACGCGGTGGTTTGGGGAACCGATCAGGATAGCTTGAGCGCCTTGTTTAATGCAGCCAGCATCTCTGCCCGTGGAGCGGTGTGCCCTGTAAACTGCTCGAACTGCGAATAGGCCTGGTTGGCCAGCATGACGTGCCCGCCGACTGTCGGGTAGCCGTCGGCAGCGGCATAAACGGTCAACGGAGTTGGCCACGGATCATAGATAACGTCAAATACCGGAGCTTTGGCCAGCTGCGTTAGGTGCTCTTCCACGGCGGCGGAGGGAACGGTGGAGACCACGAGATCTACCGAACGCGCAAGCCCCGCGAGATCATCGCTGAACGTTGCCGCGTGGAGGGTGAGGCCAAGGTCATCAGCCAGCGGGCGCAGCTCGGCGATGCGGTCGGAGCGATTGAGCACCGTAACGTCCTGCACACCGCGCTGGGCTAGGCCCCACAGGACAGGCCGTGCGGTTCCACCTGCTCCGATGAGCAGTGCCGTCGACGGTTGGGACCTTCCAAGCAGCTCGTCGAGCGCGCCCAGAACTCCCTCGGTATCCGTGTTATCCGCACGCCACCCTTCTTCGGTGCGCACCAGGGTATTCGCGGAGCCGATGAGCTCGGCGCGTTCGCTGACGATGTTCGCGCAGGCGAGTGCGTCGAACTTGAGCGGCATGGTGACCGAAAAGCCGCGGTACTCCTCCCCCGCATTGGCGAGGAAGGCAGCTAGGTCCGTCACCTCAATCTTGGTGTAGTCCCAATCCTCCAAATTCACAGCTTCATAGCCTGCGTTATGGAGGACCGGGGACAAGGAATGAGCGACAGGGCTGCCCAGAACTGCGGCGCGGGGCATCAGGTTACTGCTCCTCGGCCGGTGGCTCGTCGGCCGGTGGCTCGCCAGCGCCTTCGCGCTGGCTGTCAAGGATGCCGGAGCGAACAGCGTCATCGACGTTGGCGAGGTGCTCGTCGTAATTATCGGTAAACACCGTGGTGCCCTTGTCGTCGACGGTGACGAAGAAGAGCCAGTTTCCCTCCGCGGGGTTCTCCATGGCCCCGATGGCTTCCTCCGAAGGAGAAGCAATCGGTGAATCTGGGAGACCATCCTTCGCGTAGGTATTCCAAGGAGTCTCGCGGTGGCGATCCTCATCGGTAGTGGCCAGCTCAACATCCTCGAGGCCATAGTTGACCGTGGAGTCCAGCTCGAGGCGCATCGGCTCATCAAGGCGGTTGAGGATTACACGGGCGACCTTGTCGAACTCACCGGCCGGGGACTCGCGCTCCACCAGCGAAGCTGCAGTAAGAAGCTCGTAGGGCTTGAGGCCAACTGCCTGGGCGCGGTCAACGATATTGGTGTCGTTGTACTTCTTCGTCGAACGTGTGATGAGATCCGTCAGGATCTCCTTAGCGTCCATGTTCGGATCGAGGACGTACTGGCCCGGAGCGATAAGGCCCTCAATACGCTTGGGGTCCTCACCGCGGGCACGAATTTCCTCCAATGCCCACTCCGGCGCACCCAGCTCGGCAGGATCCACCGTGGCCGCGATCTTCTCCAGCTCCTCGGCGGATACGCATTCGCCCTCCTTGCAAGAGACCTGAGAAATCAGCGAGTAAATACCGTAGCGGACATCACCGCCGACCACATTAACGTCGAGAAGCGTAGCTCCGCCCTGCACGTCGAGGAGGTCAACCATGTTGCCCTCATCAAGCAGCGCTTCAACGGCAGACTTCGCGCTCATCTCCTCCTGAAGGCGGTAGAAACCAGGCTTGATTTGGCTCGCGCGCGGATTCGAGTTGGCTGCAGAAGAGAAAGCCTCGGGCGTCTTCACCACGTTCTTCTCCGCCAATTCAGGTGCCAGTTCGCTCATCGACGAGCCCTCCGGAACCTGAACAAGCTGGGTTACTCCATTGCCCTGCCCCTCATAGTCCAAGGTGCTGCCCCCTCCCAACAGGCGGAAACCAATGTAGCCAAGTCCACCGATGATCAGGACCAAGCTCGCAATGAGCACGGCCATGCCGCGCTGACGGCGCTTGACATATTGGGGTTCCATCGAGCGTCCGATGCGTGAAGGTTTACGGCTCACGTACTTCGTCTCCTACGTTTGAAGGGCTGTGGCCGTTCAACGCGAAATGGCGCGCATCCAGCCAGGATTGCAAAATTTCCACCGCGGCTGCTTGGTCAATCACCGAGCGACCTCGCTTCTCTGACACGCCAGAGGCCCGCAATGCGGAGGAGGCGACCACGGTAGTAAGGCGTTCATCCACCATACGCACGGGCGGAGGTTCTTTCATCCTGTCATCTTTTGCCAAGCGGCGGCGGATACGAAACGCGATTTCCTTGGCATGTTTAACACTTGATGAACCATTGCCCTTGAGATCACGCGGCAAACCAACGGCTACCTCAACCACGTCATACTCGTAAATCAGCTCAAGCAGGCGGTCGATATCACCCTTGTCGCGGTCTTTGAACCCGGTCTCACGCCGGACGGTTTCGACCGGCATGGCCAAGCGCGCGTCCCGGTCAGAGACCGCCACGCCGATGCGGACGGTACCGACGTCGAGGCCCAAACGGCGCCCCGGGCCGGGATCGTCCACGCCTGGTTTATCGGGCTCTACGGCCATCGTGCTCCTCCTGATTCTGCGAGTCAGCTACAACTGCACGCCAACTAGGGCGCGTTCGTTAGTGGGCTTCGAGCTCATCACGGACGGCGTCGAAGGCCTGCTGGAGACCTTCAGCGTTGGCGCCGGAGCCTTGAGCCATATCGGGCTTTCCGCCGCCCTTGCCGTCAACATAGCCAGAAATAACCTTGACCAAGTCACCAGCCTTGACGCCGCGCTCGACGGCAGGCTTAGTGGCGCCAACGATGAACGGGAGCTTGCCGCCCTCGTTCTCCGATGCCAGGACAACCACACCGGCGACATCACCGAGACGGTTCTTGATATCCGAGGCCAACGTGCGCAGATCACCGCCGTTTACTCCGTTAGGAAGTTTGACCGATACGAGGGTGAAGTCATTAACGGTGGTCGCACCAGAAATCATCTCCGCGGTCTGCGACATGAGCTGGGCCTTGTGCAGCTCCGCAATCTGCTTCTCAGCGGCCTTGAGCTTCTCCGTCAGCTGTGCGATGCGCTCCGGCAGGTCCTCAGTCTGCACCTTGAGCTCGCGGGAGACGCCCTCTACAAGGGCGGTCTCCTTGGAATAGAAGCGGAATGCATCCAGGCCCGAATAAGCCTCGATACGGCGCGCGCCCGACCCCACGGAGGATTCACCGAGGACAGAGACCGGGCCGATTTCTGCGGTGTTCTTCACGTGCGTACCACCGCAGAGCTCGATGGAGAACGGGCCACCCATCTCCACGACGCGGACCTCAGAACCGTAGTTCTCACCAAAGAGGGCCATCGCGCCCATCTCCTTGGCCTTCTCCAAAGACGTCTCGATGGTATTGACCGGGAAGTGCTGGTCCACCGCCTGGTTCGTCACCAAAGCGATCTCATCGAGCTGCTCCTGGGTGAGCTGGTCGGTGTAGTTGAAGTCAAAGCGCAGGTAGCCGGGTCGGTTCAAGGAACCAGCCTGGACTGCAGTCGGGCCTAGCACTTGGCGCAGGGCTGCGTGGATAAGGTGCGTCGCCGAGTGCGCCTGCACGGCGCCGTGGCGCCATTGTTCATCAACGGCAGCCGTCACGCCGTTGCCCAACTCAAGGCCTCCAGCGGTCACCGTAGCTTTGTGGACCCACAGCTTCTTGCCGATCTTCTGCACGTCGTTGACCTCAAGGAGGGTCTCGCCCGCGAAGATTCGACCATGGTCGGCGGTCTGGCCACCGGCTTCGGCATAGAGCGGCGACTGGTCCAGGATCACCTCGACGGCATCTCCTGCTTGCACCTCTGAAACCTTCTGACCATCGCGCACAAGACCGATGACCTTGGCCTCGGACTCCAGGGTCTCATAGCCCGTGAACAACGTCGGGTGGTTATCCACCCAATCGCGGTACAGAGACAAGTCTGCGTGACCATGCTTCTTAGCCTGATTATCGGCCTTGGCGCGGCGGCGCTGCTCGCCCATGGCGGCGTCGAAGCCTTCCATGTCTACGGTCAAACCGGCTTCCTGAGCCATCTCCAAGGTCAGGTCGATGGGGAAACCATAGGTATCGTGCAGCTCAAAAGCCTTCTCGCCGGAGAGGACCTTCGGGGTGGCCGCACGAGAGGTGCTCTTCAGTTCCTCCACGGCTTCGTCGAAAAGCTTGGTGCCTGACTCCAGCGTCTTCAGGAAGGCCTTCTCCTCCGCCACGGCAACGCGCAGGATACGCTCGCGGTTGTCGGCGATCTCCGGGTAGGACGGAGTCATGGTGTCCATGATGGTGTTCATGAAACGCTCCATGGTCTCCCCCTTCGCGCCAAGCAGCTTGGCGGAGCGGATGATGCGGCGCAGCAAGCGACGCAGAATGTAGCCGCGGCCCTCGTTGCCGGGGGTAACGCCGTCCAAAATGAGCATCATGCCGGTACGCGAGTGGTCCGCCACCACACGGAAACGGATCAGGTCTTCCTTCGGCGCATCCGGAACGTACTTCGCACCGGTAAGCTCCTCGGCTACGTCGATGACCGGGCGCAGCAGGTCCGTCTCGTAGACGTTGTCCACACCCTGCAGGATGCAGGCCACGCGCTCGATGCCCATGCCGGTATCGATGTTCTTCTTGGGCAGCTCGCCCACGATCTCGAAGTTGCCCTTGCCGATGCCTTCGCCACGCTCGTTCTGCATGAAGACCAAGTTCCAGATCTCCATGTAGCGGTTATCGTCCGCAATCGGACCGCCATCCTGGCCATATTCCGGCCCGCGGTCATAGTAGATCTCGGAGCACGGACCACACGGTCCGGGAATACCCATGGACCAGTAATTATCTTCCATGCCCAGGCGCTGGATACGCTCGGTAGGCACGCCGATCTTGTTGTGCCAAATATCGGCCGCCTCATCATCGTCAAGGTAGACCGTGACCCACAAACGCTCCGGGTCGAGGCCCAAACCGCCTTCATCGACGGAGGTGGTCAGCAGGTTCCAGGCGTGGGTAATTGCGCCTTCCTTAAAGTACTGGCCAAAGGAAAAATTACCCGCCATCTGGAAGAAGGTATTGTGACGGGTGGTGATGCCCACTTCCTCGATGTCCAAGGTGCGCACGCACTTCTGGATAGAGGTCGCCGTGCCGTTAGCAAAAGGCGGGTTCTGCTGGCCCAGGAAGTAGGGCTTGAAGGGAACCATGCCGGCGTTAACGAAGAGCAGGTTCGGGTCATCCAGGATCAGCGACGCGCTGGGGACGGCCTCGTGGCCGGCCTTGACGAAGTGCTGGGTAAAGCGTTCCCGGATCTCATGAGTCTTCACGAGCAAAATTCCTTCACTGTTGAATGGTTTCTAGTCAGCGCTCAACTTTACCCGTCCGGTGCTGTGCTTAGCGACGCCGCCCCCGGATGATGTCCCGCAGCCTTCCCAGGTACTCGCGCACACGCTTCTCCGCGCCATGGTCGGTGGGGTGATAATACTCGGCATCCGCCAGCGTCTCCGGCAAATACTGCTGGGACAGTACACCGCGCGGATCATCATGCGGGTACTGATAGCCCACTGCATTGCCCAAGCGTTTCGCTCCCTCATAATGGCCGTCGCGCAGGTGCGCGGGCACATGCCCGCTCTTGCCGGCGCGAACGTCGGCCTGGGCCGCGTTGATGGCGTTGATAACGGAATTGGATTTCGGTGCCGTAGCGAGATGGATTGTCGCCTGAGCCAGCGGAATACGCGCCTCGGGTAATCCGATAAGGGCCGCGGCCTCCGCTGCGGCCACGGCAGTGGGCAGCGCGGTGGGATCAGCCATTCCGATGTCTTCGGAGGCATGCACGATAAGCCGGCGGGCGATGAAACGCGGGTCTTCGCCTGCCTCAATCATGCGGGCCAGGTAATGCAGCGCGGCATCCACGTCGGAACCGCGGATGGACTTAATAAACGCGGAGACCACGTCATAATGCTGGTCGCCGTCGCGGTCATAGCGCACCACCGCGTGATTGACGTTTTCTTTGAGAACCTCAACGGTGAGTTCACCGCCATCGGGCACTGCCTCGGCCGCCGCCTCAAGATAGGTCAGTGTGCGCCGAGCATCGCCCCCGGCGAGCAGCACCAGCTGGTCTAGAGCATCGTCCGTTGCGGTGATCCTTCCCGCCAATCCCCGCTCGCTGGTCAATGCGCGCTCGGCGAGGGTGCGCAGGGAGGCGTCGTCCAGCGGCTCCAAGTGCAGCAACAAGGAACGCGAAAGCAACGGCGCCACGACGGAAAAGGAAGGGTTTTCGGTAGTGGCGGCCACGAGCAGCACGGTGCGATTTTCGACGGCCGCGAGCAGCGCGTCCTGCTGAGTCTTGGAGAAGCGGTGCACCTCATCGATGAACAGCACGGTGCGGCGCCCTTGAATCAGCTCACGGCGGGCATGGGAGATCACCTCTCGAACCTGCTTCACGCCGGAGTCTAGGGCGGAAAGCCCAATGAAGTTATCTCCCAAGGAAGATGCGATGAGTGAGGCCAGCGTCGTCTTTCCGGTTCCCGGCGGTCCGTACAGGATGACGGAGGCCTCGCCTGAGCCTTCCACCAGCCTACGCAGCGGGGTTCCCGGCTCCAGGAGGTGCTTCTGCCCCACTACTTCATCGAGGTTTTGCGGCCGCATGCGCGCGGCCAGCGGCGAACCGGGGTGGGTTGCAAACATATCGGGGCCACCCGGCAGGCTTGGCGCTGACTGGTCATCGCCGAAGAGTGACTCCTGCCCCATCAGGGCTCCCGGAGTCGAGAGGCCACGGCTCGCCCAAACTCGGCGACCGCGGAGCACCCGTCATTGCTACATTGCGCGGCAAACCGCGACAGCGCTTCGAAGGTCTCATAAAGATCGCGCCGAATCAGTATTTCATCCTCGCTGAACGGACCATGGTCGGATCGACGAAGCAGAGAACGGTGCGGGTCACGGTAGATCTCAGCGTTGCCTTCCGCCAACGCGACGACCCCTTCGATCCCGCCGGCATACATCGTGGTCACGCTCGACAGAGCCCAACCGATGAGGCAGGAGACGAGCAACTCGTGCAGCGTCTTCTCATCGGCGAGCTGCGGCCAGACATCGACAATGCGGCGCTGCCAGGCATGGATGAAAAGCCCCGCCTCGGCATCAGTGATCGGCCGAGAAAAAAGAAACTGCGGGAAGCCGGCCACCACGCAGGCCACGTCAAAGCCGACGTTGCGGAAACCGGCCCACTCATAGTCCAAGAAGGTCAGCGTTGAGCCGACGATGATGTTGTCTGGGGACAGGTCGAAGGGAGTAAAAGCGCGGTTGCGGCCAGAACTCAGACTCTGCATGGCGGCACGGGCCAATGTGCGGACGTGTTCCGGCGGTTCCAGTCCGGCCTCGCTGAGGATATCCGCACCAATCAGAATGGAGCTCTGCAAGGAATCATCGCGCAATGCCTGGTGCTCGGCGTATTCGGGATGCCGACGTAACTGGCGCTTGAGCAGGGCGTCATAGTCTTCTTCGCGCCCGGCAGTCCCAGCATGCATTTTGCCCAACGCGCTGCCCAGAGCCCTGAGCAGCTCGCCGCGGTCTTCATCACCGCTGCGCGCAAGGGTGTCCGCCAGGGTGTCGCCTTCGCCGGCGTCGGACAGCACAAGAATGCGCTTGTCCACGTCGTGTGCGAGCAACACAGGTCCTGGGCGGACCTCCTCAGACAGCGCCGTGGTGAACTGATAGGCCACCACTTCACGGAGAAGCGCGGCGTCATCAATAGTGTGCCCGGTGACCGGGTTGTACTTGATGACGACCGAACGATGCGGGAAGAAGGCGCTGGGAGTCGTCCGAGCACGAAGTACCACGGCATTCCCCGAGCCGGTGAGTTGCTCAACGTCACTCAGCTCAGGCTCCCCGCCATAGCGGCGCGAAATCATCTGTGAGGCTTCTGCTACCACGGCATCAGCCACAGAATTATTCATGGACTCGTGTCCCGTCGGATTCACTTGCTTGCCTGCTTCCACTTGTTGTCGGCCCAATGAGGTACACCCATGGTGTGGGGCCTTTAGGACTCCTTCCCAGCCTTTTCACCCTGGGCTGCCTTCGCAGCCTTCTCCGGCTTGAAGTCCACACCGGTCTCCTTGCGCTGCGCGGCGGGGATGGTGCCGGGGGCGTCGGTCAGCGGGTCGACGCCGCCACCGGACTTCGGGAAGGCGATGACATCGCGGATGGACTCGAATCCACCGAGCAGGGAGACGATGCGATCCCAGCCGAAAGCGATGCCGCCGTGTGGCGGAGCACCGAACTGGAAGGCGTCGAGCAGGAAGCCGAACTTCTCCTGCGCTTCTTCTTCGCCGATGCCCATGACGTCGAAGACGCGCTTCTGCACATCCTGGTCGTGGATACGGATGGAACCGCCGCCAATCTCATTGCCATTGCAGACAATGTCGTAGGCATAAGCCAGGGCCTCTCCCGGGTTCTGGTCAAAGTTATCCAGGTACTCCGGCTTCGGCGAAGTGAAGGCGTGGTGGACTGCAGTCCACTTGGAGTGGCCCAAAGCCACGTCACCCGAGGCGGTGGCATCGGCGGAGGGCTCGAAGAGCGGTGCGTCGACGACCCAGGTGAAGGCCCAGTCGCCGTCCTTGATGAGGTCGAGCTTCTTCGCAATCTCACCGCGAGCTGCGCCCAGCAGCGCACGGGAAGCCTTGGTCTCGCCGGCAGCGAAGAAGATGGCATCGCCCGGCTTGGCGCCGACGTGGGCGGCAATACCCTCGCGCTCGGCATCCGTGATGTTCTTGGCTACCGGGCCACCCAATGTGCCATCCTCGGCAACGGTGATGTAGGCCAAGCCCTTCGCACCGCGCTGCTTTGCCCACTCCTGCCATGCATCGAACTGGCGGCGCGGCTGGGAGGCTCCGCCTTCCATGACGACGGCACCGACGTATTCGTTCTGGAAGACGCGGAAGGTGGTGTCCTTGAAGAAGTCCGTGCACTCCACGATCTTGATGTCGAAGCGCAGGTCCGGCTTGTCGGAACCGTAGTACTTCATGGCATCGGCATAGGTCATGCGCGGGATGGGGGTCTTGATTTCGTAGCCGATGAGCTTCCACAGGGCGGAGACGATCTCTTCCGCCAGAGCAATGACATCATCCTGGTCCACGAAGGACATCTCGACGTCGAGCTGCGTAAACTCCGGCTGGCGGTCAGCGCGGAAGTCCTCATCGCGGTAGCAGCGAGCGATCTGGTAGTAGCGCTCCATTCCGGCGACCATGAGCAGCTGCTTGAACAGCTGCGGGGACTGCGGGAGCGCATACCAGCTGCCCGGCTTCAGGCGTGCCGGCACGAGGAAGTCACGGGCGCCCTCCGGGGTGGAGCGAGTCAGGGTCGGGGTTTCGATCTCAGTGAAATCGTGGCTGTCCAGGACCTGGCGGGCAGCGCGGTTCGCGGCCGAGCGCAGGCGCAGTGCCTCATGCTGGCGCTCACGGCGCAGATCCAGGTAGCGGTACTTCAAGCGGGTCTCCTCACCAACCTCACCGGAGGAGGATGGATCATCAATCTGGAACGGCAGCGCTGCGGACTTGTTGAGTACCTCCAGGTCCGTGACGTTGACCTCAATCTCGCCGGAGGCCAGGTTCGGGTTGGCCGAGCCCTCCGGGCGGGGCTCCACGACGCCAGTGACCTTGACGCAGTACTCGGAACGCAGATCGTGGGCGCGCTCAGCTACCTCGGTCTCGCGGAAAACAACCTGGGCAACGCCGGAGCGGTCACGCAGGTCAATGAAGATAACACCACCGTGGTCGCGACGGCGTGCGACCCACCCCGTCAGGGTGACGGTCTCCCCCGCCAACTCCTTGCGCAGTTCGCCTGCCAAATGTGTACGCAGCACTCTCGTTCAATCCCTTCTCATCGTTGACGCTCACACCCACTCACGCCACGCGTAGACAGCACGCGCCGAGGGATGCAAGTACTTGAACGGCCCAAGTCTACCGCCCGCACCGGACTTGCTCAGCGCTAGGGTGAGCACCGTGCGCTTGACAGCAGTCCACTTATCGAGCAGACACCACCTCCAGCTTGTGGCAAAATCTGGAGCATGACTTTTAAATCTGGCGCCAATTTTGATGGTAAGCGAGCAAGCTCCGGCGGTGGAGGCCGCGGCGGCATGATCGCTACCGGCGGCGGCATTGGTTCACTCCTCCTCATCGGCCTCTATCTCCTTCTCGGCGGCGATCCCGGCGCCATCACCGGAAGCGATCCCCAGGCCGACCAGACCCAGGTCGGCCCCGAAGAAAGCGGGGAGGACGCGTTTGCGCACTGCCAAACCGCTGAAGACGGCAATAAGTATGACGATTGCCGCGTCATGTTTGCGGCCCAGTCCGTGGACAAGGTGTGGGCGCAGCAGCTACCAGACCAGGCTGGCATCGACTACGTCGAACCGGGCCGCGTCATTTTTAAAAACACCACTATGTCGGGCTGTGGCCAGGCCTCCGGCGCTACGGGTCCGTTCTACTGTCCTGCGGATGAGTCTGCATACTTTGACACTGCTTTCTTCGACCAGCTCCGCAACTTCGGCGGCGATAATGCCCCATTGGCACAGATGTATATCGTGGCCCACGAATTCGGCCACCACATCCAAAAGCTGGAAGGAACACTCAGCCTCTCGAACTACAACGAGCCCGGCGAGGATTCCAACGCGGTGAAGATTGAGCTGCAAGCCGATTGCTATGCCGGCCTGTGGGCGCACTACGCCGACAAGGGTGACGATGCCCTGCTCGAAACCATTACCGAGCAGCAGGTGACTGATGCTGTCAACACTGCACGCGCCGTGGGCGATGACAACATCCAGCGCCGCTCAGGGGGCGAAGTACGCCCCGATACGTGGACGCACGGCTCTTCCGAAGACCGTGCGCAGTCGTTCCTCGCCGGTTATAATTCCGGCAAAATGGAGCAGTGCGACACCTTAGGCCGTGGGGTTTACAAGTCTTAGGGTCTTAAGAAGCGCCCACCCCAAGGTCGCACCACCCCCAAATGTGCCACATTAGCCCAAATTAGATTCACATACACCAGGTGTTTACCTGCCGTACACCTTAATGCTTTAAGGTAGTCAAGTTCCCGCCGGTTCGTGGTGGGTTCCGCTCTGTCTTTAAAAGCATAAAAGAACTGCGCGTGATGTCTTTACCACCTGCACCGCGGTAGGTATGGCGCTGCCCGCGCCAACGCCGAATGCGCCCCGCCCGCGGCCTGCTCACACTGTCTCATCACGCAGCGTTCTCTTCATGAAAGGAACGACGTTTTGAGCACCGCCACGCCGACGATGCCTGATCTTGAGTCGATGACTGGCAAGAACAAGGACTGGATTTGGCACCTGTTCTTCGGCGCCATCACGGCTGTCACCCTGATCTTTTTCATCATTTGGGGCAACGGAGAAGTTGCTGAGGGAACCAACAAGGTAGTCCTTGTTACAGCAATTATCTTCGCTGTCTTTATGGCCTTCAACATTGGCGGCAATGACGTCGCCAACTCCTTCGGTACCTCCGTGGGCGCGGGAACCCTCTCCATGAAGCAGGCCCTCGCTGTCGCGGCGGTCTTTGAGGTGTCCGGAGCCATCCTCGCCGGCGGCGAGGTGACTGATACGGTCCGCTCCGGAATCGTGGACCTCGATGCCATCGATGGCCTCGACCCGATGGAATTTGTCTACATCATGATGGCGTCACTCCTCGGCGCTGCCATCTGGCTTTTGGTAGCCACCCGCATGGGTTGGCCGGTTTCTACCACCCACTCCATCGTCGGCGGCATCGTCGGCGCCGCTCTGACCGTCGGCTTCATCACCGGCAAGGGCGGCATGGACATGGTGCAATGGGGCGGAATCGGCACCATCGCTTTCTCCTGGGTGCTTTCTCCGGTTCTTGGCGGTATTGCCGCGTATCTCCTTTTCAAGTGGATCAAGTCTTCTATCTTGGTGTACAACGACGCCGCGGACGAACGCCTGCGTGACATCAAACTTCGCCGCGCCGAGCTGCGCAAGGAGCACAAGACCCGCTTTGAGCGCATGAACGAGCTGCAGCAGATCTCCTATACAAATGCGATGGCTCGCGACGCCGCCCTTACCGCCGAAGAGGACTACGACCCAGAGGCTCTCGAGTCCGACTACTACCGCGATCTGCACAACCTCAACAAGGATCTCGAGGATGTCAATGCACACCGCGCGCTCGAGAACTGGGTTCCGCTGCTCGCGGCTCTGGGTGCCGTGATTATCTCCGCGATGTTGCTCTTCAAGGGTCTGAAGCACACCGGCATCGATGTCACTGCCCTAGAAACTTTCCTGGTCATGGGCATGGTTGGCGCCATCGTCTGGATGGCCGTCTTCATCTTTGCCCGCTCCCTGAAGAAGAAGTCCCTGAAGCGCTCTACCTTCCTCCTCTTCTCCTGGATGCAGGTCTTCACCGCCTCCGCCTTCGCGTTCTCGCACGGTTCCAATGACATCGCCAACGCCATCGGCCCCTTCGCCGCAGTCTTCGATGTCTTGCAGACCAACCAGATCTCCGATGAAGTTTCCGTGCCGCTGCCGGTCATGGTAGCCATGGGTATCGCCTTGGTTGCCGGCCTCTGGTTCATCGGCCGCTTCGTCATCCAGACCGTTGGTTCTGGCCTCACCCAGATGCACCCCTCCTCCGGTTTCGCTGCCGAGCTGGCCGCTGCTGCCGTCGTCATGGCCGCTTCCCTCTTGGGCCTGCCGGTCTCCTCGACCCACATCCTCATCGGTGCCGTCCTTGGTGTCGGCATTGTGAACCACGCCGCCAACTGGAAGTTGATGAAGCCCATCGCTTTGGCATGGGTCATCACCCTTCCGGCGGCCGCCGCCATCGCTGCGGCGACGGTGTCCATCCTGCGCGTCGCCTTCTAAAGGTCAGCGCATCGCGCATGCCGCATTCTCGCCGTGAGTTTTCCCCGACAACCGGGGTTGCTCACGGCGAGATTTTTCTTATCGCTTGAGCCTTAAGCACATATCCAAGAACCCGTACACTTAGGCGGCATGAGCGACAACTCCCTAGCCAGATTCTTTTCCGCCTTTAATGACATTGAGCAGTTCCTCCGCCAAGCTATCGGGGCTAAGAACTCTGATTCTTTCTGGTGGATTGTTGATCGCGCCCACGACAAGCACCTTTTGAGCAAGCGCCAAGCAGAACAGCTGAAGGACTTTAGCAACCTCCGCAACGCCATCGCCCATGGCCGCTACTTCAGCGGTGAGCCCATCGCTACCCCACACCCTCACGTCATCACGCAGCTCGAAAACCTCCAACGCCTGCTCACGGATCCGCCCACGGCGCAGGCTCTGCTCGCTAGCCGTGATGTGACCACCCTTGCCCCTGACACCCCGATCATGGAGGCTTTGAAGCTTATTAACACGACCGGCTATTCCCAGATCCCAATCTATGAATCCGGGACTTACCAGGCGCTTCTCACCACCAACGTCATTGCACGATGGGTTGCGGCAGATCTCGGTGATGACGGTGTGATTAACGCGGCGTCGATTAGCACTGTGCTGGAATTCGCAGAGCGCAAGGACCGCGCAGAGTTCCTGCCCCGCACCGCCAGCGCGCAAGAGGTCATCGACGCCCTCACCGACCCTGCGGCAGACGGCACCCACCCCGGCGCGGTCCTCCTCACCGAGCACGGCAAACCTTCCCAACTTCCTGTATCCATTGCTACGCCTGCCGACCTCGCGACATTGGTTGCTGCAGTCGAATGGGAATAACTCCCCTCCCTAACCTTGTTGACATGACATAGAAAGGAGGATGTCATGCAATTTGGAGTCTTTAGCATCGGCGATGTCACCCAGGACCCGACCACCGGCCACACCCCCACTGAGGCCGAGCGCATCCGCGCTATCACGGAGATTGCCCTCAAAGCAGAAGAGGTGGGCCTCGACGTCTTCGCCACCGGCGAGCACCACAACCCGCCCTTTGTGCCTTCGGCCCCCACCACCCACCTGGCATACATTGCGGCACAGACGAAGAACCTTCAGCTCTCCACTGCCACCACGCTGATCACTACCAACGACCCTGTTCGCCTCGCGGAGGACTACGCATTCCTCCAGCACCTGGCAGATGGGCGCGTCGACCTCATGCTAGGCCGCGGCAACACCGGCCCGGTTTACCCGTGGTTTGGCAAGGACATCCGTAAGGGCATTCCGCTCGCAGTGGAGAACTACCACTTGCTGCGCCGCCTCTGGCGCGAACCCGTCGTGTCCTGGCAAGGAAAGTTCCGCACCCCGCTGCAGGGTTTTACTTCCACGCCCGCGCCTCTCGATGGCATCCCACCCTTTGTCTGGCACGGCTCCATTCGCTCCCCACAGATTGCGGAACAGGCGGCTTTTTACGGCGATGGCTTCTTCCACAACAACATCTTCTGGAACAAGGAGCACACCGCGAAGATGGTGAACCTCTACCGCAATCGCTACGAGTCCTATGGCCACGGCCGCGCCGACCAGGCCATCGTGGGCCTCGGCGGGCATGTCTTCATCGCGCCCACGGAGCAGCAGGCAAAGGACTTCTTCCGCCCCTACTTCGACAATGCCCCGGTGTACGGTCATGGCCCCTCCTTGGAGGAGTTCACGGCACAGACCCCGCTCACCGTAGGCACCGTAGAGCAGGTGGTGGAGCGCACACTACAGTTCGCAGATTGGGTGGGTGATTACCAGCGCCAGCTCTTCCTCATCGACCACGCCGGACTGCCTCAAGAGGTGGTGCTCGAGCAGATCGAAATCCTTGGTACACAGGTGGTGCCCGAGCTGCGCCGCCGCTTTGAGGAACGCCGCGCAGATCATGTACCTTCTGACCCGCCCACCCATGCCACGCTCGGCGCTTATGCCCCGCACGCGCTGGTCAACCCTGGAGAGGAGAAGTAGTTGCGCTCTCTCGTACTCGTTACGGCTGGACTCTCATCACCCTCCTCGACGCGTGCACTTGGCGACGCCCTCTCCGCCGCCACCACCGCCCGCGTTAGTGCCCGAGGTGAAGGCGTCGACGTGACCGTCGTTGAGCTGCGCGAGCTTGCCGGCGAATTGGCAGAAGCCATGACCAACTGGGTTTCACCCACACCCCGCCTCCATGCCGCGCAGACTGCCGTGACCAAGGCGGACGGTCTCATCGCCGTCAGCCCGGTGTTCCAGGGCAGTTATTCGGGTTTGTTCAAGATGTTCTTCGACACTTTGGAGCCGCATTCACTGGAGGGACTGCCCACGCTCATCGCTGCCACTGGCGGCTCAAGCCGGCACGCGCTTGTGCTCGACTATGCTCTGCGCCCGCTGCTTAACTACCTGCATGCCACAGTGGTCCCCACCGGGATCTTCCAGGCCACGGAAGACTTTGGCACTGCAGAAGGCGCGCGCAATGACAAACGCATAGAACGCGCCGCCGAGGAGCTAGCGGACCTCATGGTGCGCCCGCTCGACCGGGTCTCTGGACTTGCCGGGAGGCTCGGCGAGGCGGAGGAAGCGCCCCAGGGGGAGCTATCACAGGACGTCGATCCAGACCCTTCAGGATTCCGCGCGCTGCTTTCCCGCCACGACGGGCAGCCGAGCTAAGCGGTTGCGGAGGGCTCTCGGTACTATCGTAAGGCGACACTTATCTAACGCTCCCAAGGAGGTTTCACCCCCACATGACAATTAGCGTGACCGATATCTTCTCCATCGGAATCGGCCCCTCCTCCTCCCATACAGTCGGCCCCATGCGCGCGGCTAAGGCCTTCCTCGAGGCGCTTGATCAACACCCGGCCAAGGTCCACACCGTACTGCGCGGTTCCCTGTCCGCTACCGGCCGCGGCCACGCCACGGATCGCGCCGTGATTCTGGGCCTCGCCGGATGGGATCCGCTGTCCGTACCGCTCGACGCAGAGCCACGCGCCGATGCCTTTATCCCCACCGAGGGCACCATTTCTGGCCCCGCAGGCGAAGTGCAGTACAGCATCGAATTCAACAACGAACCGGTGCCGGAACACCCGAACTGCCTCATCTTTACGGCCTGGGACGAGAACGGCACGGTACTCGCCGAGAATGCAGAGTACTTCTCCGTCGGCGGCGGTTTTATCCTGTCCCGCGAGGAATACGATGCCCAGCTCCAAACAGACACCGGTGTGCCAGCCGGTGTCGCCGCGGCCACCGCTGAGGACACCGTTCCTTATGAGTTCCAGTCCGGCGAACACCTGCTTCACCTGTGTGCGGCCAATGACAAAGCTATCTGGGAAATCGTCGCCGCCAACGAGGCCGTGTTGCACCGCGAAGAAGGCGGTCTCGACTACGTCTACCAGCACCTCGACTTGGTCTGGGATATCATGCGCGAGTGCGTGACCGAGGGCATTTCCTCCAAGGGAATCCTTCCCGGTGGCCTACGCGTGAACCGCCGCGCGCCACGCATGTACCACCAACTTCTGGCCAAGCAAAACGATGAGTCCTGTGGCTTGTCTGCGATGGAATGGGTCAACCTCTACGCGCTTGCCGTCAACGAACAGAACGCCGCCGGCGGCCGCGTCATCACCGCCCCCACTAACGGCGCGTGTGGCATCATCCCCGCGGTGCTGCACTACGCGCGTGACTTCCAGGCTGATTTCACCCGCTCCGATGCCCGCCGCTACCTGCTGACCGCAGGTGCCATTGGCATCATCATCAAGTCCAATGCCTCGATTTCCGGCGCCGAGGTGGGCTGCCAGGGCGAGGTTGGCTCAGCGTCCTCCATGGCAGCTGCTGGCATGGCAGAACTACTCGGAGCAACACCGGAACAGGTTGAAAATGCCGCCGAGATTGCCCTTGAGCACAACCTCGGCCTGACCTGTGACCCCGTCGGCGGCCTCGTGCAGATTCCCTGTATCGAGCGCAACGCCATCGGTGCCGTCAAGTCCATCAACGCCGCGCGCCTTGCGCTCATGGGTGAGGGAACGCACCACGTTACCCTCGATAACGCGGTGCGCACCATGGCCGAAACCGGACGCGACATGCTCTCCAAGTACAAGGAGACCTCGCTCGGCGGCCTGGCGAAGACGATGGGCTTCACCGTCTCGCAGGTGGAGTGCTAAACCACTGCTCTGAGCTGCTTGACGACGTCCCCCACCGGGACGTCGTGCTGCTCGTGCGCGCGCAGATTCTTCAGCGCCACGGTGTCAGACTCTAGCTCCTGGTCACCGAGGACCAGCGCGAAACGAGCGTTGGCGCGATCAGCGCCCTTCATCGCTCCCTTGAGGCCGCGGTCACCGAAGGACATGTCCGCGGAAATACCGGCCTTGCGCAGGTCATTAATGATGCTGACCATCTTCTTCTTTGCCGCAGCGCCCAAAGCAACGCCATAAACAGCCACGCGCTCTTCGACGCCGTCGAGCTCCACGCCCTCGGCTTCCAGGGCCAAAACCGTGCGGTCCACGCCGAGGCCATAGCCGATACCGGACAATTCCTGTCCGCCGAGCTGAGCCATGAGGCCATCGTAGCGGCCGCCGCCGCCAATGCCGGATTGCGCACCGAGGCCATCGTGGACGAATTCGAAACAGGTCTTCGTGTAGTAATCAAGACCGCGGACCATGCGCGGGTTGATGGTGTAGGGCACGCCCATGTCATCGAGCAAGCCAGTGACCGTCTCAAAGTGCTCGCGGCACTCGGCATTGAGGTGGTCGAGCATGAGGGGGGCGTCGACAAGCTGCTCCTGGACCTCCGGGCGCTTGTCATCGAGCACGCGCAGCGGGTTCAGCTCCGCGCGGGCCCTGGTTTCCTCGTCGAGGTCCAGCTTGAACAGGAATTCCTGCAGCTTTTCGCGGTAGGCCGGGCGGCAGTCGTGGTCACCCAAGCTGGTCAGCTCCAGACGGAACTGGCTAAGCCCCAGGCTGCGGTAGGAGCGGTCCGCTAGCGCGATGATTTCCGCGTCCAGCGCCGGATCATCGACACCAATGGCCTCGACACCGACCTGCTGCAGCTGGCGGTAGCGGCCAGCCTGCGGGCGTTCGTAGCGGAAGAAGGGGCCAAAGTAATTGAGCTTGACCGGCAACTGGCCGCGGTCGAGGTTGTGCTCAATAACTGCGCGCATAACACCCGCGGTACCTTCGGGGCGCAGAGTCACGGAGCGGTCGCCGCGATCGGCGAAGGTATACATCTCCTTCGACACGACGTCCGTGGACTCCCCCACGCCTCGGGCGAAAAGCGACGTGTCCTCAAAGACGGGGAGTTCGATGTGTTGGAAGCCGGACAGATGTGCCTGATGCACGAAGGTCTCACGAACCTTGGCAAAGATGGCCGATTGCGGCGGAACGTAGTCCGGCACACCCTTGGGCGCGGACAGGGCTTTGAACTGCTTCTTATCACTCACGCCCTTTAGAGTACATCCCCCGCCGCACGGAGAAACGGATTAGTCGCGCGTTCGCGGCGCATCGTCGATGTTGGGCCGTGGCCCGGCAAGATGGCAAGGGAATCATCAAGGCCCCACACCGGACCGCGCAATGAGCGCTGCATCGCCGCGGGATCGGAATGCGGAAGGTCTGTACGGCCGATCGAGCCCTTGAATAACACGTCACCGGTCAGCGCAAAATCCCCGGCCACGAGCATGACGCACCCCGGTGAATGCCCCGGCGCATGGAGTAATTCAAACTCCAGGCCGACGAGGCTCAGCGTCTCACCACCCAGCAGATCACGCCGGTCCGCCACCTGCTTCATGGAAGCGGCGGCGAAAAGCATTTGCGACTCGGGAGATACTCCGGAGCCATCCACCAACATGAACGCGTCATCCGGGTGGATGTAGACCGGCAGGTCAAACTCAGCGGCATCACGCGTGTGGTCAATGTGACCGTGGGTGAGCACGACGGCCTCAAATTCCAGGGATTTCTCACGCGCGAGCTGCTCAAGGCGCTCGCGCGTGTGCATCCCTGGATCCACGATGAACGCCCGCGAGCCGTTGGCCACAACATAGGTGTTGGTTTTATAAGGCCCTGCGGCGAAACCGTAGATATCCGGTGTGTGCATTACTTGAGGGCGGCCAACGCTGCGTCGTAGTCCGGCTCCGTCGTAACCTCAGGAACCAGCTCGGTGTAGGTCACCTTGTGGTTCTCGTCGGTGACGATGACCGCGCGGGCAAACAGGCCCTTGAGCGGGGAGCCTTCCAGGACGAGGCCCAGCTTGTCGGCGAAATCGGAGCGGAAATCAGAAGCGCTGACGACGTTGTCGATACCTTCAGCAGCGCAGAAACGCTCCTGTGCGAACGGCAGGTCACGGGAGACGGACAGGACAACGGTGTTCTCCAGACCAGCCGCCTCTTGATTGAACTTGCGCAGCTGCGCTGCACACACGCCGGTATCCACGGACGGGAAGCAGGACACCACCAGACGCTTACCAGCGAAGTCCGCATTGGTTAGCTCAGACAAGTCGGTGCCGACGAGGGTGAAGTCCGGCAGGGCGTCACCGACCTTCGGCAGCTCAGCATTGGTTTCGACGGGTTCATTCTGAAAATTCGTAGTAGCCATGGCACCCAAGCGTACTGACGTGCGGGGCGGCGCGCCACGGTGAACTAGCGTGCGGTTAGGATAGGTGGGTCAAAGTTTTTAAACCACCACTGTGGAGGAAACATAGGTGTCTACTAACAGCCAGCGCTTGGATGATGCGCTCAACCAGCTCGATCGCGAGCTGAAATCCCGCGACCGTAAACAGAAGAGCCGTCCGCTCGGCGTCGTTTTGATGGCCGCCGTCGTTATTGTTGCCCTCGTCGGCGGTATCTGGTTCTTGGCCACGCGCTCGCCGGAGGAAGAAGAGATTCAGGCCAAGGAAACCTCCGCCGCCGATACGCCCACTGAAGCCCCTACCGCCGAAGCATTGAGCGGCAAGCGTGCTAAGCCGCTCGGTGAGACCGTCACCTGCGAGTACAACGAGACTGGCGACGCTTCCCGCGATGTCCCTACTCCGCAAGGAAAGAACATTCCTGCCAAGGGTGAAGTGACCGTCAATTTCGCCACCAAGCAAGGCGATATTGAGATGACTCTCGATCGCTCACTTGCTCCGTGTACCGTCAACGCAATCACGGACATGATTTCCGCGAAGTACTACGACGACACCGTGTGCCACCGCATGACGGAGGGCACCCTCTCCGTCCTGCAGTGCGGTGATCCGACCGGCAAGGGTTCTGGTGGACCGGGCTTCCAGTTTGCCAATGAGTACCCCACCGATGAGGCTGACGACGCCGCTAAGGCACAGCCTGCTCTGTACCCGAAGGGTTCCATCGCCATGGCTAATGCCGGCGAAGACACCAATGGTTCCCAGTTCTTCATTAACTATAAGGACTCGCAGCTTCCGCCCTCCTACACCTATTTTGGCGACCTGACGGAGAAGGGACAGAAGACCATCGACGCCATTGCCGCCAAGGGCGTCAAGGATGGACAGTCCGACGGCGCTCCCGCTGAGGAAGTTCGCATCACCAAGGCAACCGTCGAGAGCTAAGTTTTACCCCCTTTTCGGTGGCCGGCCCCGCTCGCATTCAGCGAGCGGGGCCTTTCCCATTCCAACCGCCCCTCCCCACCTGGACTAAGAATTTCTTAGCCTTGAGCTGTTCATTTGGCAAACTATTCGCTACGCCCACACACTGCCGTGCAGCAAACCCCAGCTCACATACGACGGACAGCAACCACACAGATTCATCAGCTGATCGCTAGATCCCTTGCAAAACCCGCAATAGCTCAGTAGCATCTGTGAGGTCTTTGAAATTCCCGAGATGTATAAGGAACGAGAATGAAGCTCTTCTCCCGTAAGGCCCTTGTTGCTGCTGCTACCACCGCTGCCGTTTCCCTGTCCGGCGTGACCGTTGCTACCGCTGAGACCGCCAACGATAACACCGCCGCGGTAAACGAACCCACCAACGACGCTCCTAAGTCTGAGGGCGAGGACAACAACAAGAAGGACGACAAGAAGGACGACAAGAAGGACGAGGAGTCTTCTTCTTCCTCCTCCGATGACTCCGAGGGTTCCTCCATCTCCGACATGAAGCCGTCCGAGATCCGCGACTGGATCGCTGTCTTCACCGCCATCATCGGCGCTCTGGGCACCGTCTTCGCTTTCTACAACAAGAACTTCGCGAAGTAAGTCAGACCCACTTAAGTCAGACTTTCCGTTCACATTCGAATCAGATTAGGAAATCCTATGAAGTTCTTCTCCCGTAAGTCCATCGTTGCCGCTGCTACCGCTGCAACCATCGCTTTCTCCGGCACCGCAGTTGCTTCCGCAGCTCCGGTTGAGGATGACAGCTCCTCCAAGGCTTTCTTCGCTCTCTCCTCCGACGATGAGGGTAACGTCAGCCCGAAGGAAATCCGCGAGTGGATTAAGGTCTTCACCTCCATCATCGGCGCCATGGATGACGCAATGCGTCTCGGCGATAAGCTCGCTGGTATCAAGTAAGCCACAAGCGCCGCTCTCTCCCCTTGCGCAATCCGCGCAGGGGGAGATTTTTCGTTTTCCTGGACAGCGGATTCAACGCCCAAACACGACGCGGCTTCTAAGCCCGGCTACTCTTGCAACCTAGAAGACTGTTCCTAGTCCTGTGCATCTACTTCCTCGATGCGCTCGGCGCCGAGAACGTCCTTGAATACGGAGGCATCAACAAGCTGGCCTCGTCGGATGACGGAAATCTGGCCGGTTGGCTCCAGGATCATCAGTTGCACATCGCTGCGCCGGCCGAGGCCAGCTTTACGCACGGCGGAGTTAATGTCTCTTTCAGTGATGTGGGCGAAACTCATATTGTCTTCCTGCAGCTGCCCCTTATAGACCAGCAATACCGGCTTGCGGTCAATAAACCGTGACCACGTCACCAATTGGCGGAATGTGCCGAAGGCGGCCTCCAAAAGCATGAGGGTAAACAGGCCAATGATGCCGGCGGCAAGCGTCGGTGGGTTGCCCACAATAACGCGGCCCGAGACCGCACCGAACATAATGATAATGACGGCATCGGAGGCGGTGATGGACGTCAAAACGCGGCTGCCAAAGAGCTTGACCAAGACCATAAAGGCCAAATAAATACCCAGCGTCGCGAGCATCACCAGTGGGATTCGGTGAGGCTCGATACCTAGCTGGTACATTGCCTCGCGTCCAAACAGCCTCAGTGTATCCACAGCTTTCCACCATACCTTCCACATGAGAAAAGCCCGCACGATAGTGCGGGCTTGTGCATCAGTACAGACTAGATGTTGAACTGCTTGCGCAGCTGCTCAATCAGCTGCTGCACCGGTGCTGGGAGCGCAGCAACCGGCATGTTGATGGCACCAATCACAGCGGCAATGGCGGCAGCGATAGCGGCGGTGATACCCACACCCAAGCCGATGGAGGAAGCTGCATCCTTGGCGGAACCAGTATCCTTCGGGTCCTTCGCGTCGTCGTCACCGTCGAGGGAAATCGGAAGGGCGGCTTCAGTGCCAGCATCGGTAGTAATGAGCAGCTTCTGCTCGCCCTTTAGGCCCTCCGGGATGGTGAGCTTGACGGTTGCGCGGCCACGCTCGCCGAACTGCTCGTCACCGGGCTGTGCTGCGTTGTCAATGTCTGCCTCGGCCTTAGCGTCACCCAGAGCAACGGTGACCTTCTTAGCCTGTGGCTCTTCTGCGTTGGAGTAGTTCAGGGAGGAAAGGTCGACTGTGATCTCCTCCCCCGGCTTCAGGTCACCAGACACGTGGGCACCAATCTGGCCCTGGCCGGTGCGGACCTTGGACTCGCCGGAAGCGATGTAGTCAATCATCGCCTGGGTGTCCATGTAGCCAACGTCATTGCGGTTCTTGATGGAACCGGGCTCAAAGAAGCCATCGCCGCCGGCCTCCGTCTCGCTGGAGGCAAGGAAGGAGGACAGAGCAATGCTGTAGTTCTTCTCCGGGTCAATCGGTTCACCGTTAATGGTGACAGACTTAACGCGCTTGCCCTGCTCAGCCTTCTGGTCGTAGACAACGGTGACGTTGTTGGACAGGCCCAGAGCCAGGCGCGGGCGGGACTGGCCAGGCTTCCACTGGTTCTCCAACGCGGTAATGAAGTCTGCGCCGCTAACCTCCGCGGTGATCACGTAATTACCGAATGGCTGAACGGCAAAGATGTCCTGGTAGGAAACATCACCTTGCTTGAGGTCGGCGCGCACACCGCCTGCGTTCATAACACCGATTTCGATGTCCTTGTCCGTCTGCTTAGATAGAGCAAAGCGCTGGCCATCGGCAATAAAGTTGTTGAGGGTCGACTCCACACCGCGGTTGGTACCGGTGTCCTTGCCCTCATCAGAACCGCGGTACATGGCCTTCTCGGTGGTACCAGCAGTCTTGGCACCCTCAATCTCCGCTACCTTCTTTGCTTCCTCGACGATCTTAGCCACCTCGGGGTCGTCTTCGAGGCCCTGCAGCTGGGCGAAGACCTCTGCGTTGGCCACGTCGTACTGCTTGAGATCAATCTTGGTGATTTTCTTCTCGGCTTTGTCGAAGGTGATGTCGACGTCGTTAAGCACCTTGCCGTACTCGTAGCCCTGTGCCCAGTACAGCGGCATTGCCCCCTCACGAGCAACCTCGCCCTGGGTCTTAACGTGAGTATCACCGCCAAAGAGGATATCCACATCCTTGCTGAAGCCCTCCGCGTACTGCTGAGCGTCCTCGTGCATGAGCGCCACAACGACGTCAGCCTTGCCGGATTCCTTCAGTCGGCTGGCTTCCTTATTGGTGGCCTCGACCGGGTCGGAGAACTCGACGCCCGGGATGGACGCAGCGGACACCTTGTACTTGGTGTTCTCGGTGACGGTACCAACGAAGCCCACCTTCACGCCGTCTACCTCCTTGACGAAGGAAGCATCGAGCAGGGGCTTGCCATCTTTGGTGACGTTGGCGCCCAGGATCGGGAAGTTGGACTGGTCCTTGATACGGCCCATCAGGTCATCGGTGCCCTTGTCGAACTCGTGGTTGCCCACGGCCGTGACATCGAGATTCATAGCATTGAGGGCCTCGTTGGTGTACTTGTCCTCAGAAATCGCAGACACAAAAGCGGAACCACCAACGTTATCACCGGAGGAGGTCAAGGCGTACTCCTGGTCCTTGTTGACGGCCTTGATGAGCGCAGCCAT
Source organism: Corynebacterium intestinale (assembly GCF_023574125.1). Lineage (NCBI taxonomy): Bacteria > Bacillati > Actinomycetota > Actinomycetes > Mycobacteriales > Corynebacteriaceae > Corynebacterium > Corynebacterium intestinale. Next base: position 65,064 of record NZ_JAMKFF010000011.1, on the reverse strand, counting down.
GCGAGCAGCGCCCATCTCGGAGTAACCAACCAGTTCCTCGGATTCCTTGTCAAAGTTTTCGGCCAGCTCAAGGTGGCCGTGGAAGTCGGTGAAGTTGGTGACGGAAATGGTCACCTGGTCGGCCTCAGCGGCGAAGGCAGGCGCGCCGGAGACGGCAACGGCGGTGACGGTGGTGGCGGCCAGAAGCTGGCCAAAGCGACGGAAGTTCACGTGGATCTCCTGGGTATGAGAGAAATCTTGTCCACGTGTTTATAACGCATCCATCACGATTGCGCAGCGCTTGCTGACGCCACGACCAGCGCGTTCACCAAACATCTCCCCTAGTTTCACCCAGGCGCAACCTCCCGTTCAGCCACACACCCCCGGTTGAGGGGTGATGCCTTAAGCCGTGACGCGATAGACGTCGAAGACGCCCTCGGTGTTACGCAGGGTTGTCATCAACTGCCCCAGCTGCTTGGTGTCAGAAACCGAGAAGGTGAAGCGCACTGTCGCAATGTGGTCATCGCCGCGATTGGAGGTCATCGACAATACGTTGAGGCTCTGATCGCTAAAGATCCGGGTGAGCTCAAAGAGCAGACCTTGACGGTCAATGGCCTCCAGTTGCAGCGTTGCGGAGAAGGCACCGGAAGATTTCGGCCCGCCAGCCCACTCCACCTGCATCATGCGCTCGGGTTCAGACTTGAGCTTTTCAGCATTGGTGCAGTCAGCTCGGTGCACGGACACGCCGCCGCCGCGGGTCACGAAGCCAAAGATGGCGTCACCAGGCACAGGCTGGCAGCACTTCGCCAGCTTGGCCATGACGTCCGGGCTGCCCTCCACCAAAATTCCGGTGCCGGATGCGGAATCCTTCGTGTGCTGAGCGCGGGAATTCTCCAGCTCGCTGAGCGGAGTACGAGAAGCCAAGGCATCGACTGCATCGTCCCTGTCTCCGAAAAGCGCCATGAGCTGGTTGGCAACATGCTGAGCTGAGACATGGCCGGCGCCGATGGCGGTATAGAGCGCATCCACATCCGGGTAGTGCAGCTGCTCGGCTACCTGCTTCATCGAGCTAGCGGTGAACAGCCGGTGCATGGGCAAACCGCCACGCTGAACCTCGGCGGCCAAGGCATCCCGCCCGGCTTCGAGGTGCTCCTCGCGGCGTTCCTTGGCAAACCATTGCCGCACCTTCGTCTTAGCCCGTGGCGAGACCAAGAACTCCTGCCAATCCCGCGAGGGACCCGCATTCGGATCCTTGGAGGTGAAAATCTCAACTTTGTCGCCGGATTTCAGCTCCGATTCCAATGCCACGAGCTTGCCGTTGACCTTGGCACCAATGCACCTATGGCCTACCTCCGTATGCACCGCATAGGCGAAATCCACTGGGGTGGAACCAGCGGGCAAATTGATCACGTCACCCTTCGGGGTAAACGCAAAGATTTGCTTGGCGGTCAGGTCATAACGCAGAGAATCCAAGAACTCGTTGGGATCAGCGGCTTCCTTCTGCCAATCCAACAGCTGGCGCATCCACGCCATCTGATCCACTTCTTCTTGGTGGCCGGAATTCCTGCCCTTGGTCTCCTTGTAACGCCAGTGCGCCGCAACGCCAAACTCGGCGTTGTAATGCATCTCGTGCGTGCGCACCTGCACCTCAAGAGTAGAGCCGCCGTCCGCGATAACGGTGGTATGCAGCGACTGGTAGACGCCGAAGCGAGGCGAGGAGATGTAATCCTTGAAGCGCCCCGGAAGAGCCTGGTACAACGAGTGCACCACGCCGATGGCGGCGTAACAGGAGTTGATGTCGTCGACGAGGATGCGGATTCCGACGAGATCGAAGATCTCCGCAAAGTCACGCCCACGAACGATCATCTTCTGATAAATCGACCAGTAGTGCTTCGGGCGCCCCATCACCTCGGCTTGAATGCCGTTTGCCTTGAGGGCTTGGCGTACCTGGGCCTTGATTTCCTTGAGCGCTTTATCGCGTGAGGGAGCGCGATCCGCCACCATGCGGACGATTTCGTCGTACTTCTTCGGATACAGAATGGCGAAGGCAAGATCCTCGAGTTCCCATTTGACGCTTGCCATGCCCAGGCGGTGAGCAAGCGGCGCAATGACGTCAAGGGTTTGCCGTGCCTTCTTCGCCTGCTTCTCCGGCGGGAGGAAGCGCATGGTTCGCATGTTGTGCAGGCGATCGCACACCTTGATAACGAGCACGCGGGGGTCGGTGGCCATGGCCACGATCATCTTGCGGATAGTTTCTGCTTCCGCGGCGGCGCCGAGGGCGACCTTGTCGAGTTTCGTGACGCCGTCGACAAGCCGGGCCACCTCCGGCCCAAAATCACGGGTGAGATCCTCGAGAGAATAATCGGTGTCTTCCACTGTGTCGTGCAACAAGGCCGCCGCAACGGTCGTGGTGTCCATGCCGATCTCCGCCGCGATGGTTGCCACCGCAAGCGGATGCGTAATGTAAGGCTCGCCGGACTTGCGGAATACGCCTTCGTGCAGCCGCTCCGCCGTCGCATAGGCCTTGTTGAGAAGCTCCGCGTCTGCCTTCGGGTGAAACTCCCGGTGGATAGACATCAACGGGTCCAGCGCGGGATTGATCTTTACGCGTCCGCCCGTCAGCGAGCGCGCCAAGCGGGCGGACATGCCGCGCACACTGCCCGGCCGCCACGCAGTCTTGTCCTGCTTTTCAGTCGTCATGTCTGCCTCCGCGAAGTAGCTTAGGCATACAACCTTAGTCCTTTGCTCCCATCTGATTGAGCACAATCAGTGGGGAACCTTGCAGTCGCTCACGTCCTTGGAGTCCATTGACCTCCAGAACCACGACGTTGCCCGCTACTTCCGCGCCCGCTGATTCCAGCAGCAATGCGGCTCCGTGGAGCGTGCCGCCGGTAGCGAGGACGTCGTCGACAAGCACGATGCGCTTGCCCTTAATGTCAATACCACTGTTTGGGATCTCCAGCGCTGCCGTGCCGTACTCCAGCTCATATTCCTGGGTCAACACGGGTGGCGGAAGCTTGCCCTTCTTGCGGATGGCGAGGATTCCCACCCCCAACTTGTACGCCACGGCGGAACCAAGAAGGAACCCGCGCGCATCGAGGCCACCGACCAAATCGGCACCGAGCTCCTTGCAGGCCTCAGCCAAGCCATCGACCACGGCGGCGAAGGACTCCGCATCTGCCAATACCGGGGTCAGGTCCTCAAACAGGATTCCCTCCTCCGGGAAGTCTTGGACAAGGCGGACCTTATCCTTCAAGGCTTGTGCTGCTGCGACGTAAATCTCGCTCACGACTCTTCCTTAGTTTCGGTTGCTGTTTGTGGGGTATAGCTCCAACGGTCGAGGTTCCACCCGATACCCGCAGGGCCAGTGTAGGGCACCACGCCTGTCACAGCGCGGTCAGTGATAAAGGTCCGGGGCTGCGCGGAGATGGGAATAGACGGTAATTCCTCCCACAAATCCTGTTCCAACGTGCGCAATGCCGACGCATTCTTCACGCTGGAGGCGGGAGCGGAATGCTCACGCATCGGATCTACTGCCCCAAGGTAGACGTCGATCTCCGTCAGGCCAGTCGCGGGATCCGCGGACAATTGCTCGCGGGAAACACGGTCTCCGGAGCGGTCTTCCACGGTGATTCCCGCAGGCTCGCAGGCCGCGCGCAACTGCTCAACCATTGCCTTATAGCGAGGGTTGGGAGCGAGGTAGCCTACGCCGATGGTGTAACCGGACAGACCCGACGCAGCTGCGTTGTCGACGGGGACTGTTGTTAGCGAGGCCATCTGGGCCGCAACTGGATCATCGTTGCGCACCGTGCGCACGGTGACGGCAGGAACATCCACGCCTGATTCCTTGGAGGAGGCCTGCGCCAAGCGCTGCGTATCCACGCACGCGGCGAAGGCGGCGCGTGCCCACGGCTGGGCAAAAATCCCAGCCTCCGAGAAGACCAGAGTGTCAGTCAGGCTACCCGCTACGGACTTGACGTCCACCGGCTTCCCCTCGGCATTGCGGTCCAACCACGAGGGTGAAGCCGTGGGTGACTCTGCAACGCGAAGCTCGTCTGAGGCTACAAACGCTGCCGCATCCGCGCTGCTGGGCAACATGACTACTTCACGCACGGCAGGCTTGTCGCCGTAGTAGTTGTCATTCGGCGTCAGAACGATTGAGCCATCATCCTCGACGCGGTCAATCTGATATGGCCCGAAGGAAACCTGCATGTCCGGGTCAAAACGCCCCGGTTCCGTCGAAAAGCCATCGCGCCAAGCCTCCGCCACTGGTTGCAGGGTTGCCATGTCCTGAGCGTGAAGCGCCGCGTTAAGCTCTTCGACGCTCATCCCCGCCCGCTTAGCCATCACGTGCGCTGGGAGAACCGTGCCGGGGCCAAACAAGTAGCGCCACCGCGACCCCGCATCGGGCGTAAACCACACGGTGAATTTCTTGCTGTGAGGCGCGCATTCCACTCCGCTGACCTCTTCCATCAGCGGAAGGTGGGAGCCAAAGGTCTCACTCAGCTGGCCAGCGGTGTAGGCCAAGAGGTAATCATCACAGGTCACTGCTTCGCCGTCGGCGAAGCGAGCCTGCTCCGTCAGCGTGAAGTCCACGTGTGCCCCGGTCTCATCGCCGTCGGGAGCGAAATACTCCGCGTGAGCAAGATCTGAGTTGGGCACCATCTGCCCGGCTGGGCCCGGTACGTACAGCGCAGGATAGACGCGGCTTGCTAGCTGGGCAGCCCCGACGGCATCGCCCCACGCGGAGGCTGCGTTACTAGTAGCAAGGGGGGAATCGCTCAGCACCGCGAAACGTGATGCCGAAGAGTCCTCCCCCGCACCCTCCTCATTAGAGCCGCACGCTGTCACGGTGAGGGCCAGGGCCAGCAGTGCCGCGACTGGAGATGTACGCACGGCTTAACGCCCGGGGCGCCAGGACGCCCCACCCGACTCGCCAGTAGGTGGCTCAGGCTCAGAATGCGAAGCCGCGGATGGGGAAACGACGGTGCGCGTAGCCTTCGGTTCCTCATCGCCTTCGCCTGCCTCCGTAGGCGCGCCCTCCGCACGGTAGGCGGCAACCACGGCGTTGTGCTTCTTCACGCTCTTTCGCTGGTTCGACAAAGTCACCAGAAGCGTCGTAGCGAGGAAAATTGAGGAGAATACGCCCTCGATAACGCCAATGAACTGAACAAGAGCAAGATCTCGCAGCGTGCCGATACCCATCAGCCATACGGCGACAACGAACAGAGCGATGATCGGCAGGGCTGAGATAATAGACGTGGAGATCGAACGCATCACCGTTTGGTTAATGGCCAAGTTGGTAAGCTCCCCATAAGTCTTCTTGCGCTGGCCTTCCAATCCCGTCGTATTCTCGTCCACCTTGTCAAAGACAATGACGGAGTCGTAGAGGGAGAAGGTCAGCACCGTCAGCAGACCAATGATGACTGCCGGGGACACCTCGATGCCAAAGAGCGCATAGATTCCGGCAATGAACACACCATCAAAAATGAGGGCAAGAATTGCCGCAAAGGCCATGTCCCGCTGCAGGCGGACCGCCACGTAAATGGTGGCCAGGACGAGGAATACGGCCATCGCGATGACCATGCGCTTGGTAATCGACGAGCCCCACGATTCCGACACCGTCGAAGAACCGATCGCATCCGGGCTCGGCTTACCGTTGTCATCCTTGACCTGATACTTCTCAAAGATGGCTTGGCGGGCCTGATTAACCTCATCCTGGGTCAGACGCTCGGACGTGATTTCCAGCGTCTCCGAGGAACCCGCGCCCACGATCTGCACCAGCTCTGGGGTAACACCGGTGGCCTCTGTAAAGGTTTCCTCTACCTGTTCGGTGGACAGATCCCCAGCTGGCATGTTGAGCTTCGTGCCTCCCTCAAAGTCCAGTGACAGATTGAAGCCACGAAGTGCAATAGCCAAGATGGAGGCGATGAGCAGCACACCGGCGATGGTGTACCAGGTCTTGGCCCGACCAACGAAGTCAAATCCACTGCCGTCTACGTAAAGACGGTCAAAGCGGGAAATCTTGCGGTTAGTATTTTCGACAGCCATGATTACTTCTCCTCATCCGTAGCAGTAGCGACGGGTTTCTTAGCCGGTTTGGCATAAAAGCCGCGTTCGCGGCGCTCCTCCACGAGGTTGTAGATGCCGCCGAGGCCGTTCATCGACGGTTTGGCAAAAGCTGGGCGGCTGCCAAGGAGCTGCATCAGCGGCGCCATGATCAGGAAGGAAACGATGAGGTCGAAGATGGTGGTCAAGCCCATGGTGAAGGCAAAGCCCTTGACGGCGCCAATAGAGAGGAAGTACACCACGACGGAGCCGATAAGCGTCACGGCCTTACCCGTGACAATCGTTGCCCGCGAGCGCTCCCAACCCGTGCGGGTGGCAGACCGGAATGTGCGCCCGCCCAGGATCTCATCCTTCATACGTTCGTAGTAGACAACGAAGGAGTCGGCCGTGGCACCAATACCAATGATCAAGCCTGCCATGCCAGAAAGATCAAGCGAGTAGCCGATCCACCGACCCAGCAGGACCAGGGCACCATACAGCATGACGCAGGTGGTGACGAGAACCAGCAGCGCCACCGAAGACAGAGCGCGGAAATAGTAGATGGAGTACAGCGAAACCAGGATCAGGCCGACGATGCCGGCGATGAGTGCTGCCTCAAGGGCGGCCTTGCCCAGTGACGGCGGCACGGTCTCCACCGTTCCGCCCGGCTCGCCATTGGAGCCGGTAAAGGACAGCGGCAGTGCACCATAACGCAGGTTATTTGCCAGGTTCTGTGCTTCCTCCTGAGAGAAATCACCCGTGATGGAGGTAGCGGCACCAACCGGGGTCGCGCCCTGGATTACCGGAGCAGAAATCACGCCGGAGTCCAGGGTGATGGCCACCTGCTTTTGCAGGTACTCCTGGGTCAAGGTGGACCACGTCTGCGAGCCATTGGGACCATCGCCGGTCTTGAAGGCGAAGCTGATCTCCATCTGGCCGGTCTGGGAATTCAGGCCGCCCTGAATCGGAGCGTTGCTATCAATCTCGTTACCAGTCAGGCGGGTTCCGTTCGGATCCTCAATACCGTCCAGAAGCGGAGCTGGCTTGAGCAAGTAGGGCTGCTGATTAGAGTAATCGCAAGCCACCAACGGCTTTGCCGGGTCATCGGTTCCGGCCAATGGGTCGGATTCCGCGTCACACGTCATCAAGCCCAGTGCTGCCGTTTGTTGGGTGGGATCCTCAGACTGACGGTCCTTAAGCAGAACCTCAGTAACCTTATCGCGGCGCTCAGATTCCTCGAGAGAGTTCGCCGGGGCCGGAAGCGGCTTCTCACTTACAGTAGGAGCCGGGGTCTTCTTTTCGTCCTTCTTCTCCCCGCCTTGGGCGGCTGCATCTGCGTTCTGGTTGAGCGCATCGTGAATGGAGGCCAGCGCCTTATTGGCCTGCTCTGGCGTCACGACTCCGTACTTGACCCAGCGGTTAGCCGTATCAGTCATGGACTTCTCAAGCTTGTCCATATCCGGCATGGGCTGCTCGCCCACCGGGCGGAACAGCAGCTGAGAGGTTTGACCCACTGCCTGCGCCTGGGACGCATCTTCGCCCGGAACAGTAATCACCAAGCTGGATCCACTGATGACGACCTCAGAGCCCGAAACACCCATGCCGTTCACACGCTGCTCGAGGATGGTGCGCGCCTGCTGCAGCTGCTCCTGGGTTGGGTCCTCACCCTGCGGAACCAGGGTTACGCGAGTACCACCCTGCAGATCAATGCCGAGCTTTGGGGTTGGTGACTTATCACCGGTCAGAAATATCAGTGCGTAAATCACGATGACAATGAGCGCAAACAGCGCTATCGCGCGCTTAGGCCATTGCCGTTGACGGCTGCTAACGCCACCACGTTTCGAAGCGGACACAAAGTTCTCCTGTGTTGTGTGGAACAGGGCTAAAAATCATAGGTCATGGTAGCCATCTCCACGACGCGATTGAGCGCCATGACGCCACCATGACTAAAGCACAGTCCAACATGGTACGTCATGGACCGCGGTTTTCCTTAACAGGCTTAAGGTGAGGCACCCGCAGTGTGACGAGCGCAACTCGAATTAGAGCTTCGGGAAGCGTTCGTCGTTGTCGCCCTCCGCCTCAGCCGGCGCATCGTTGACCGTGCCAGCCTGCTCAGCAGATCGCACGATAGCCATCGTGTCGAAGGTAATCACGGTGCCGTCTTTAACGCGCAAATCAACCTGCTGCTTACCGGCTTCCACCACGGTGCCGTGCAGGCCGCCGGCGGTAATCACCTCTTGGCCAGGCTTCAAGGAGGACTGCAATTCTTGCATCTGCGCTTGGCGCTTGCGCTGCGCGCGCATTGACATAAAGCTCGGCAAGATTACGAGAATTGCGAGTACGAGGAGTAGAAGAATCTGGGTTCCGTTCATAAGTGGTCAGTGTGCCAGACCTCCCCGTCTCCGGGCCAATTAGAAGAGCGTCCCGCCCACAGTTCCCTCGGGCGCCTCAAGCCCTAGGTGGTGCCATGCCGCTGCAGTCGCAACACGGCCTCTGCCCGTTCGCGAGATCATCCCCGCGCGCACGAGGTAGGGCTCGCACACCTCCTCCACTGTCGACGGCTCCTCGCCCACCGCGATGGCCAGAGTATTGACACCCACGGGGCCACCGCCGTGCCCTTTAATGAGAGCCTCGAGTACCGCACGGTCAAGGCGGTCCAGCCCACGTTCGTCCACATCAAAAACCCGCAGCGCTGCTTGTGCTGCGCCAACATTGATGTGACCATCCCCATTGACCTCGGCGTAGTCACGGACGCGGCGCAGGAGGCGGTTGGCAATTCGCGGAGTTCCGCGCGACCGAGATCCAATCTCCACCGCAGCATCTTGGTCAATGTCAACCTCCAAGATTCGCGCTGCGCGGGTGATGACCTGGGTGAGGTCCTCGGTATCGTAGTACTCCATTTGCGCGGTGAACCCGAAGCGATCACGCAACGGCCCGGTCAGCATTCCGGCGCGAGTAGTCGCCCCCACCAGGGTAAAAGGCGGAATTTCCAACGGGATAGAGGTAGCCCCCGGGCCCTTGCCCACGATGACATCAATGCGGAAATCCTCCATCGCCATGTAGAGCATTTCCTCAGCCGGGCGGGCGATGCGGTGAATCTCGTCGATGAAGAGCACATCGCCCTCCATCAAATTCGACAACATGGCTGCTAGGTCACCTGCTCGCTCCAGAGCAGGCCCCGAGGTCATACGAAGCGAGCTTCCCAGCTCTTGGGCGATGATCATCGCCATCGTCGTCTTGCCCAGTCCGGGAGGGCCGGATAGCAACACGTGATCTGGCGTTACGCCGCGATTTTTCGCTCCATTAAGCACAAGGGATAGCTGCTCGCGCACCTTAGGCTGGCCAATGAACTCGCCGAGCGACTTCGGACGCAACGAGCGCTCAATATCGTGCTCGCCCTGTTGCTCGGTGGCATCCATATCCTGGTTGCGCTGGAGTGGAGAGTTAAGCTCCACCCCGTCCGGCAGTGAGAATTCTGTGCGTTCTACGTCTGACATGTCACCCACTCTCCCCTATTTCTTGGACCCCAGCTTGCTGAGTGCTGCGCGCAGCACCACTGGTGTCGCCGCCTCAGGTTTTTCAGCCACAACTGATTCCACCACCGGGCGAGCCATCTTGTCCGTAAAGCCCAACCCGACGAGCGCCTCAACAACATCCTCAACAACCGGTCCGGACGCGGTCTGCGCAGCAACCGAAGAATCTCCGCCATCCACAGAAGCAAAAGCTTGAACCTTGTCCTTGAGCTCAAGAATCAATCGTTGTGCAACTCGTTTGCCCACACCCGGAATCTTTTGCAGGCGTGCTGTCTCCTCCCCCGCAATCGCCTGAGCTAAATCGCCGGCGCTCATCACCGACAGGGCGGCCAAGGCCAGTTTTGGCCCCAACCCAGAGACCGTCTGGAGCACGTGGAACATGTCGCGGTCATCGTGGCTCGTGAAGCCATACAGCGTCATCGAGTCTTCCTTCACCACGAGCGTAGTCATAACCCTGGCCTCTTCACCGCGCTGGAGCGTCCCCAACGTGGCCGGGGTGGCAAGGACCTTATAGCCCACGCCGGCACATTCGAGCACGGCGTAATCAAGCTGGATGTCGAGTACTGTTCCGCGCAGAGATGCAATCATTAAATAAAAATTCCTTGGTTCGAAGGGTTATGCCAGTTAGCTTAAGAGGTTGACTTTGCCGCGCGAGAGACAGACGCGGTACGCGGTGAAGAACCCCGTACCCCGCTTGTTCGTGCGCCCGCCCCTATGCCGGCGCTCGTGTCACCGCCACTCATCCATGCCAGCGCTGGAGCACGCCAGCAGTGACAGACCGCAAGGGCCAAAGCATCCGCCGCATCAGCCGGCTTGGGGGCCTCACTCAGCCCCAAGATACGGGTAATCATGGCTGTCATCTGTTTCTTGTCAGCGCGCCCATTTCCTGAAATCGCCTTCTTCACCTCGGAGGGCGTGTACATGTGCACAGGAATATCGCGCTCTGCTGCCGCGAGCACCAAGACTCCGACGGCATGAGCGGTCTGCATGACGGTTGACACTTGGCCGCGTTCGAATACGCGCTCGAGCGCCACGACATGCGGCTGGTAGTCATCCATCCATTCCCTCACCGCCACAGATAGCCGCTTCAGGCGTTCCCCCAACTCTTTGTCACTGGGGGTGCGCACGACACCTACTGCGATGGGAATAACCGCGCGCCCACGTCCTGCTTGGACAACGGACAGGCCGCAGCGCGTCAATCCAGGATCAATCCCCATGACGCGCAGCCCTTCCAAATTCACGGCCGCCTCCTCGCCCTACTGATGAACTCACTTGCCTGGGGCATAGTGTACACACATGTGTTCTAGCGCAATCAGCGCCCTGCGAACGATGCCTGCCAAATCAGTCAGGCCCATCCCATCTGCTTCCTCTTCATCACCGCGGGTAGAGTGGCGCGCATGTCTCAACAACCAAATGACTATTCAGGCTTTATCCGATCCCGTCATTCCCCGCGGGCGTTCCTGCCGGATCCCATCCCCACTGAGGTCATCAAGCAGGTGCTTATCGACGCCCAATCCGCACCTTCCAATTCCAACACTCAACCGTGGAACGTACACCTCGTGGGCGGCGCTGCTTTGAAAGAATTAAGCGCCGCGCTGATCGCGGAGTTCGATAGGAACGGAATTAATCCAGACTTCACTATTGACTATGGTCAGGGAGTCCACCCGCAGCGCTCGCAGCAGCTCGCCGCCAAGATGTACGGGCTGCTCGGCATTGCGCGCGAGGATAAAGAGGCGCGCACGGAGTTTATCCGCGAAAACCTTCGCTTCTTCGGCGCCCCGCACGCGGCGCTGCTTTTCATTCCACCGCTGGGTGATCGCATTCGCGCTGCCTTCGATCAAGGCACCTATGCTGAGAACTTTTTGCTCTCGCTGCAGGCACACGGCTACCACGGTGTTCCACAGGGCATGATTTCACTCCTCGCGCCCACGGTCCGTGAATTCCTCGGGGTGGACGAGGAGTACAAGCTCGTCACCGCCCTCACCTTCGGCGTGGCCGATGAATCCAGCCCTGTGTTCAAGACTGCCCCTGGGCGCGCGCCGTTATCAGAGACGGTGACGGTACATGGCCTGGAAGGCCTTAAGCTCAGCTAGAAGCCTTTAGTCCTCGTCGAGCTCAGCGAGGACCTCATCGCTGAGGTCCATGTTGGTGTAGACGTTCTGGACATCGTCCGAATCCTCAAGCGCATCGATGAGGCGGAAGATCTTGCGGGCATCATTTGCCTGCAGCGGAACCTCAACGGACGCGCGGAAATCGGTGTCGGTGTCATCAACTTCGATGTCAGCAGCAACAAGGGCCTCGCGCACGGCCGGAACATCACCCGGTGCACAGGTGATCTCGAACTTCTCGCCGTTGTCGTTGACTTCCTCGGCACCAGCTTCCAGCACAGCGAGCAGGATGTCATCTTCGCTAAGCTCACCCTTCTCCACCATGACCAAGCCGGTGCGGGAGAACATGTACGCAACGGAACCGGACTCGCCGAGGTTGCCGCCGTTCTTGGACATCGCAGTACGAACGTCGGTGGCTGCGCGGTTGCGGTTATCCGTCAGGCACTCGATGAGCATGGCCACGCCGTTGGGGCCGTAGCCCTCGTACATGATGGTCTCCCAATCTGCGCCGCCGGCCTCTTCGCCGGAGCCGCGCTTGCGGGCACGCTCAATGTTGTCGTTCGGAACGGAGGCCTTCTTGGCCTTCTTAATCATGTCATCGAGGGTGGGATTCGCCGCCGGGTCGCCGCCGCCGGTGCGGGCCGCTACCTCGATATTCTTAATCAGCTTGGCAAATTCCTTGCCGCGCTTGGCATCGTTGGCAGCCTTCTTGTGCTTAGTCGTTGCCCATTTGGAGTGGCCTGACATGTCATCCCTTTCGATATGGCTGTGCAATAAATTGCTAGAAACTGGTGCAATTATACGGCCTCACGCCACGTACCTCCGCACAGGGGTACGCGTGGAAGCCTCATTCCTAACTGTCGGTTCGCTGTAGCATCACACATTTTGCCAATTGCCGTTGGCGCTGGTGCCTTCACTTTCAGGATGCATGGTCCGTGTCAGCCCCTCCTGCATGGCCACCGCGAGTAGCTCCCCGCGTTGGTTGAAGATCTTGCCCTGTGCAAGACCAGTCCCGGTCTGCGCTGAGGGACTCGACTGCGAGTACAACATCCATTCATCGACCCGGGCCGGACGCAAGAACCACAATGAATGATCCAAGCTGGCTAGTTGGATCCTCTCCCCTTGGTGCGGGAGCAGCGCTGAGCGAATCAACGTCATGTCGGACATGTAGAGCAGCGCCGCTTGATGGAGGGACGGATCGGAGGCGTCGGCAAGCAGGGCACCCGTATTACGGAACCAGATATTTCGAAACCCAGCGCCCGTGGTTTCCGCGGCGACGGCATCGCGGGATGCGTCGGGGACCAGCCTCACGTCCCAGTCTTCCCACTCCTTCAAGATGATCCGGGTGGAGTACGGGGATTCTGTAATGCTCTCCGGCGGCGGCACCTGCGGCATGTCTGCCTGATGCTCCGGGCCAACATCGCCTGACGCGTGGAAACCGGCGCTGAGCATGAAAATCATGCGGTCCCTTTGGTAGACGCGCACGTGGCGATGTGCAAAAGAGCGGCCATCCCGTATCCGCTCCACGCGGATGGTTGTGGGCACACTGGAGTCACCAGGCCCCACGAAGTAGCAATGCATAGAATGCGCCAACTTGTCATCAACGGTGAGCTGCGCCGCCCGAAGCGCTTGCGCCATGGTTTGTCCCCCAAAGGTGCGAGCGATGAGCGAGGGAACCGCGGGTGCGCGAAATTCGTCCTCGCCTATCCTCTCGATATCGACTGCCTGAGCCACCGATGCCATCTTTACTCCAATTCCATCGCCGTTATGGCGCCCGCCACACTCACTCCGACCATCCTACTCACGAGCTGATCTGCTCCTGGGAGTTGCGTACTATGTTCCGCATGACTTCAACCACCCCGCACAGCGTGCACCGCGTGGCCGCCTACCTAGAAATGATCACGTGGGGTCTGCTGATCCTCTCCATGATCCTCAAATACTCCGGCACCACCGAGGCGCTCACACCGATTGCAGGTGGCATCCACGGCTTCGGCTTCCTCTGCTTCCTGCTCATGACGGCCCTGGTGTGGATCAACAACCGGTGGCCGGTGGGGGTTGGAATCCTGGGCCTGGTAGTGACCGTGATTCCCTTCGCGGCGCTACCCTATGCGGTCTGGGTATCTCGGCGCGGACTCGTTGATGGGCCGTGGCGCTTTACCGACGACGCGCAGCCGCACGGCTTCTTCGATTCGGTTTTGGCACAGGTCATCCGCCACCCAGTGCGCAGCGCGCTCATCGCGCTACTCGTCGTCGCCGTAGTGTTTAGCATCCTGCTCGTGTTGGGACCACCCGTTGATGTAGAGTCCGCCATTGAAAATAATCGCTAAAACTCCAAGTATTTGGGCTGGCTGGGTCCTGGCGCGACTTCTCCTCGTTTACATGCTCGTCAACGACACGGACCCGCTCGGAGACGTTCGGTATTACCTCGAGGGCGTCTTTGGCGATAATCCTCAAGACATGACGGAGTATCCGCAGGTCGGAACCTGGCCGAGCGTCCTGCTCGCGTGGCTTACTGGCTACGACTTTGAGCGCTATGCCATCGGTTTTACGGCCATGGTGCTGCTTGCCGACGCCACCTTCCTCGCCCTCCTCCTGCGCCATCACCGCGACAACCCCGCAGCGTATAGCGCCGGATGGTTTTGGGTGTTTTTCGGCACCGCGGCAGGCCACGTTTTCGCGTGGCGGCTGGACCTCTATCCCGCCTTGCTCGTCGCCGGTGCGGGCGCACTTCTGGCCACCCGCCCGCGTCTTGCCTCGGCTTTGTTGGCCTGGGCCACCGCAGCCAAGCTGTGGCCCGGAGTCCTCGCTGCCGGGCTCGTCGGACGCGCAACCTCTCGTGGTACTTGGCAGCGGCTGTCCGCTTTTTTCGGAAGCCTCGCCGCCCTCTGCCTCGGCGTAGCTGCGATAGCCGGTGTGGATAGGTTGCTCTCTCCTCTGACATATCAAGGTCAACGCGGCCTCCAGATTGAATCTCTAGCCGCCACCTGGTTCGTCTACCAAGCCCATCACCAGCCTGGAGTGTGGACGATGGAATACGCGGCGTCGAAAAGCTTTGAGATCTCCGGGCCTGGTGTCGATACGGCGATTACTGTGAGCACCATCGCGATGGGTGCCGCGCTCCTCTGGATCATTGCAGTAGCGCTCGTTCACTTTCTGGGCGGCGGATGGAGCCCACGCTCCACACTTGTTTTCTTCATCGCGGCAATCCTGCTGCTTATGGCGACGAATAAGGTCTTTTCTCCGCAATATATCGTGTGGCTTGGGCCGATTCTGGCGGTGGCGCTCCGCTCCCCCGTCCCCGTGGAGTCTGCTTCCTACCGAAACAAGGCCGCTAGTATCGCTGGGGTGCGCGCCATCATGGCAGTACTCGCCGTGGGAACAGCAGCCCTGGGAACCGTCATCTACCCCTATGGCTATGACTACATCTGGTTCTTTGTGGGCGAAAACCTCAACCCGGTGTACGCACTCGTGTTGCGCAACCTCCTCATCCTGGCGATGACCGCTTTTGCTCTGTACTGGTACTCCCTCGAGTCCCGCGTGGCGCGGGCTCAACAGTCCCAGGTGGATCACACCTCAATCTGACTCAGCTCGAAATACTCCGGCAGCTTCGCCGTGCCTCCCAAGCGCAGCAGCTTGACGGCCGGGCGCAGGCGCAGCGCGCGGGTATCGCTGACCGCCTCGTTGTAGAAGCGGTGAGCTAAGTGGATGCGCCCTTCGGCGTCGGCAAGCACGGCCGGACGCGCTTCAAAGCGCTGTGCGATGGCCGCCGACAGCTCACGCTCCCGGGTGGCCCGTTCATCGAAACTCCCCTGCGCAAGCTCCGTCGCCTCTGCGCGCGCCGCAATGCCCTCAAGCTCGGGAGCTAGCGCGCTAACCACCGCCGCGCGGCGATCCAGCGTGGCCTCAAGCTGAGCCAGGGCCGCGTCTGTGCGGATATGGAGGGAGTTCAGCCGCTGCGCCGTATAGAGCGCCCACATCCCCAGGATGAGGAGGACGGCAAGAGCAATGACAACTTCAATGGGCATTTAAGACACCCGCACTTTCGTGCCATCCGCCACCGTCTCGTACACGCGCATGACGGCAGCGGCCACATGATCCCAATCGTAGTCGCGGGCGCGCTCCACCCCTGCCTTGATCAAGGCCTGTCGCTTGTCCGTATCGTTCACTACATCCTGCAGCACGCGCGCCAAGTCCGTAGCGTCGCCGGTTCTGAACAAGGCACCAGCAGGTTCTTCCGAGTCGGCATTGCACACTGCAGCGAAGGCCTCTAGATCCGAAGCCACCACTGCACAGCCAGCTGCCATTGCCTCAACCAGAACGATGCCGAAGCTCTCGCCGCCGGTGTTGGGAGCCACGTAGATATCGGCGCGCCCTAAGATGGCCGCTTTCTCGGCATCGCTGACGCGCCCCACAAAGTCGACTCCCGGAACGCTCCGCGGATGACCGCCGCCCATGACTGTCACGCGCACCTTCTCTGGGAGCAGGGTGAGGGCCTCAAGAAGAATGTCCAGGCCCTTTCGCGGCTCATCGAGACGCCCCAAGAACACGATCTCAATCTCTGAATCATTCTCTTTATGCTCGGCACAACCACGCTCGCGCGCATATACAGAGGTATCTACCCCATTGGGAATGAGCACGGGGTCACCACCCAACTGCTCTACCTGCCAACGGCGAGCCATCTCTGAGACCGCAATGCCTCCCCGGATCTTTTCCAGGTACGGGCGCAGGAAAGGTTTGGCCAGGGTCAGCGCCACGGAGCTTGATGCCGAAGCATGGTACGTCGCCACAATAGGGCCACGTGCCGCTGCCAGCGCAGCCATGGAATAGCTCGGGGAATTCGGCTCGTGGATGTGTAGGATGTCGAAGTTCCCTTCGCGAATGAAGCGCTTGATGTTGCGGCGCACGTGCGGGCCGATAGACAGGCGAGCCACCGAGCCGTTATAGGTAATTGGCACGGCCCAGCCACCCTTGCGCACAAAGCTGGGCACCTGCGTGCTTGTCGACGCCGGCCCCAGCACCTCCACGTGGTGCCCCTGTTCAATGAAGACTGTGGCTAGGTCAAGGATGTGGGCCTGAACTCCGCCGGGTTCGTCGAAGGAATAGGGGCAGATAATACCTATGCGCATGGAGTGTGTTCTGCCTTTCTACTTCTTGTGGCGAGCAGCGCGCCGGCGCTCGACGTCCGCATTCCAGTGCGGTTGCAACATGTGCCAATCTTCCGGATGCGCCCGGATGTTTTCTGCGAAGCCGTCCGCGAGGCGCTGGCACGTCTCCTGAAGAGTCGTGACCTCAACCTCGGGGCTGACGGACAGCCCCCAACCTTTGCCGTCGAACCACGAATGCACCACGTGGAGAGCCGCCCCTGTTTCAATGGCGAGTTGGGCGGGGCCGGCGGCAACGTTGGCTTCTTCGCCCATGAAGTCTACGGGCACGCCGGTGCGCGTGAGATCACGCTCGGACAGCAAACACACCACTCCGCCCCGTTCCAAGGCATCCTTGAGGCGCGGATAAGGCGAAGAGCTGCCTCCTGTCAGCGGCAGAACAGTGAATCCGAGGCTCTCGCGGTAGTCCACGAAGGCATCGAAAAGCACCTCCGGCTTTAAGCGCTCAGCCACCGTAGTAAAGCCGCCATAGTGGCCCACACAGAAGACGCCCGCCATGTCCCAGTTGCCTGAGTGCGGCAGCGCAAAAATCACCCCGCGCCCAGATGCCAACGACTCATCCGAGTACTCCTTGCCACGCAGGCCAGCCAGCAACCGCTTCTGCAGTTCAGGGTCCGAGTGGATGGCCGGCAAGCGGAAGGCCTCTAGCCAGTAGCGCATGTAGGAGCGCATCGAGTTCCGCACCAGCTCCCGCGTAACGTTTTCGGGCCCCACAACCCGGTTCAAGTTCTGGCGCAGCTGCTCCATGCCCTTGCCGTTGTCGCTAGCCCAGTCCGCGCCCCGCTCGAAGAGCCAGGCAGCGAGAGGCTGCGGGAGGAAGCGCACGACCTTCCAGCACGCGATGTACGCGGCGGCGGTCAGCCGGTCACGATCCAGTAGAGCCACGGTTCAGGAGCCTTTCTGTGCGGGCCGGGGGCACGGTACCTTCCGGTGGGAGCGGGGATTGAGCTATAGGTGCTTCAGTTCCTTCTTAAAACGCGCCTTGGTGTCCTGACGCGCCGCTTGGCGCATGCGCTGGTAAATGGTGAAGATAGACCCCACAGCCAGCAGCCACAGGGCGACTTCCAGCGCATAAGGCACGCCCAGGCCTTCCAACCCCACGCCGCCGAGTCCTAGGATGAGGCGCTCGGGGCGCTCGACGAGGCCGCCAACCATCTTGAAACCGGAGGCCTCGCCGCGCGCCTTGACATAAGAGATGACCTGGGAACTAACCAGCACCACCATGCAGGCGGCGAAGTTGATGGGGTGAGCGTTGTCGACGTACACCATCCAGTAAGCGATCGCCGCGAACAAGGCACCGTCAGTAATGCGGTCGCAGGAGGCGTCGAGAGTAGCACCGAAGTTGGAGCCACCCGTGGTCAGGCGCGCCATCGTGCCGTCGAGCATGTCGAAGGCCGCGAAGAGACCCGACAACAGCGCGGCGGCAAAAAGGTGATCAAGTGGGATGAGGATGACCGAAATGGCAATGGTGACGATCGTTCCCACAATGGTGACGATATTCGGGGTCAGGCCCATCTTGAGGAAGAGCTTGGCCACCGGGACCACAACCACGGCGGCGGGTTTGCGCCCGTGAACACTAAGCATGCGCTTCTCCTGAGATGATTCCTTCGGCGGCGAGCTCCGCCCATCCCTGAGCAAGAAGGGAACGGGTGTCTTTGAGGAGCTGCGGCAACACTTTAACGCCATCCACAATAGTCATGAAGTTTGAATCTCCGCTCCAACGCGGAACGATGTGCATGTGCAGGTGCTGCCCCACCGATCCGCCCGAGGCCCGCCCCAGGTTAAAACCGGCGTTGACGGCATCGGGGCCGGACACCTTCTTCAGGACCCGGATGGCGGCCTGGGCAAACTGGAAGAGCTCGCGGGACTCCTCCTCGGTGAGGTTTTCCAGCTCAGATTCCTGGCGGTACGGGATGACCATCATGTGGCCGGCGTTATAGGGATAAAGGTTGAGCACGCAATAGACAAGCTCACCGCGGGCAACGATGAGCCCGTCCTCGTCCGACATCTGTGGGATCTCCACGAACGGGTTACGGGCTTCCTTTGGCACGTCGCCGGCGCCGCCCTCACGCTTGATGTAGCTCATACGGTACGGCGCCCACAGGCGCTCTAAGCGGTCGGGGGTTCCCAGGCCGGTATCGACGTACTCTCCCACTCTGTGTGTGCTCCCTTTCTCAGCTCTGTCTAGATGCATCTGCACCTAGACACGCTCGGCGATGGTTTCCTTGGTCGGTTGATCGTTGTTGCGCTCACGCACCCAAGCCTCGATGACGTTGATGGCGGCTTCCACGGGCACACCATTAACTTGCGTGCCGTCAAGGAAGCGGAAGGACACGGCGTCTGCCTCGACGTCGCGCTCGCCGGCCAGGAGCATGAATGGCACCTTGCCGGTGGTGTGGTTGCGGATCTTCTTCTGCATGCGGTCGTCGGAAGTATCGACGTCAGCGCGCAGGCCGCGGGAGCGCAGCTCGGCGCACACCTTCTCGAGGTGCGGTACGAAGGTATCCGCCACCGGGATACCCACCACCTGGTGCGGGGCCAGCCACGCCGGGAAGGCGCCGGCGTAGTGCTCCAGCAGCACGCCGAAGAAGCGCTCGATGGACCCGAAGAGCGCACGGTGAATCATGATCGGGCGCTGCTTGCTGCCATCCGACGCCGTGTACTCCAGTTCGAAGCGCTCCGGCAGGTTGAAGTCCAGCTGCACGGTAGACATCTGCCAGGTACGGCCAATGGCATCGCGAGCCTGGACAGAAATCTTCGGGCCGTAGAATGCCGCGCCCGCCGGGTCCGGAACCAGCTCAAGACCGGACTTCTCCGCCACGGACTGCAGAATAGCCGTCGAACGCTCCCAAATCTCATCAGAGCCAACGTACTTATTCGGATCCTTGGTGGACAGCTCCAGGTAGAAGTCGTCCAAGCCGTAGTCCTTGAGCAGAGAAATGATGAACTCCAGAACCTTGGTCAGTTCATCTTCGAGCTGCTCAGGGGTGCAGTAGATGTGGGAGTCATCCTGGGTGAAGCCACGGGCGCGAGTCAGACCATGAACAACGCCGGACTTTTCATAGCGGTACACCGTACCGAACTCGAAGAGGCGCAGCGGCAGCTCGCGGTAAGAGCGGCCACGAGAAGCGAAGATGAGGTTGTGCATCGGGCAGTTCATCGGCTTGGCGTAGTAGTCCTGCGGCTGCTTGGTGCAATTGCCGTCCTCATCCCACTCGCCATCGAGCTGCATCGGCGGGAACATGCCATCCGCGTAGAAGTCCAAGTGTCCAGACTTCTTGAACAGGTCACCCTTGGTCAGGTGCGGGGTGGACACGAAAGAGTAGCCATCAGCGATGTGGCGGCGGCGGGAGTGCTCTTCCATCTCCATGCGCACGGTAGCGCCATTGGGGTGGAATACCGGGAAACCGGAACCGATCTCATCCGGGAAGGAGAACAGGTCCAGCTCGGCACCCAAGCGGCGGTGGTCGCGCTTTTCTGCCTCTTCCACCATGGTCTTGTAGGACTCAAGTGCTTCCTTGGATTCGAAGGCAGTGCCATAAATGCGCTGCAGGCCAGCCTTGGACTGGTCACCGCGCCAGTAAGCAGCAGAGGAACGCGTCAGGGCAAAAGCTGGAATGTACTTGGTGGTCGGAACGTGCGGGCCACGGCACAGATCAAACCACTCCACCTCGCCGGTGCGCGGGTTGACGTTGTCATAGTGGGTCAGATCGCCGGCACCAACCTCGGCAGCCTCATCGGAATCAGGGTCCACGTTGCCCTTGTCCTGGACCAGCTCGAGCTTAAACGGCTCGGCAGCAAGCGCCTGCTCCGCTTCCTCCGGGGAGGAGTAGACGTGGCGCTCGAAGCGCTGGCCACCCTTGATGATCTTCTTCATGCGCTTCTCAATGGCCTTGAGGTCCTCCGGAGTGAAGGGCTCTGCGGTCTGGAAGTCGAAGTAGAAGCCGTTCTCGATGGCCGGGCCAATGCCCAGCTTGGTGCCGGGGAACTCCGCCTGCACGGCCTGGGCCATGACGTGCCCACAGGAGTGGCGCATAACGGCGCGGCCGTCTTCCTCGCAGGCAGCAACCGGAGTGAACTCGGCGTCAGTGTCCGGCGTGTGGGAAAGGTCGTAGAGAGTACCGTCGGCGCCGCGGACGACGACTACTGCTTCGGGGCCCTTGTTGGGCAGCTCATGCTCGCGCATCGCTGCTCCCACGGCAGTACCGGCCGGGACCGTGATCGGCTCGTAGTTCACCGGGACTGCTGGAATCATTTCCGCCATGACTTGTTGCGCTCCTTTGCGCTCACGCGCCGCTCGACATACCTGGCCGAGCAGCGCTCAACGAGAAAGTTACAGCGGCTTAGTCTACCCCTCTTAACTGCGGATGAGCGATTCGCCCCAAAAGGTTTCGCCCTCAGTTCCGGCAGGCATGTAGTACACGGCCGAGCCGATGTGGGTAATCCACTCGTTGAGGCGATCCGCTTTGTCGAGGCGCGCCTGGATGGGCTCGAACTGGGCCGTAGGATCCTTCTGGTAGCAAATGAAGATCAATCCAGCGTTGCTGAGTTCACCGCGCTTGGTGGTCTCCGGGGAAGGCGGAAGGTTGTAGTTATACGGACGGCGCAGCAGCTTCTGATGAGGTGAGTCGACCGGAGGATGTGCCCGGGCGACATGCGAGTTTTCATCAATAGCCTTGAGGCCAAACTCGTTTCGCGCATCCAGGTCAACCTCGTCGAACTCGTCCTTGCCACCTAGAGGTGCGCCGGTATCGAGCGCTCGACCTGTAGCGTTTTCACGTGCAGCACGATCAAGTTGCTCCCACGTATCGAGGTTCATGTGGATGCGGCGAACCACCATGGCGCTGCCGCCGGCAAAGGGGCCGTCCTCGATCCACACTTGCTCATTGAAATCTTCATCGCTTCGCGGGTTGACCGTGCCGTCTTTTTGCCCAAAAAGGTTGCGCGCGGTTGTTCCCTTCGGTGCGGAACCATAAGCGTGGCTAAACCCCTGTTGAATCCACGCGACGTCGGCGTAGTCTTTACCGGCACGAGTCATATGCCGCAGTACATAGGCCGCGGTGAAGGCATCATCACTGCAGATCTGTAGGACGATATCGGTCTGTCCCCATTCAGGGCGCAAATCATCGTGTTCAAAGTCCTGGATATCTCGCAGCCAGCTGGGCTTGGCGACGCCCACCGTGTCAAAGAATCCTTCTCCCCAACCGCACGTGACGGTGAGGTTTGCCGGGGTGGTAGACAATTCAGGCTCGAGGCTACCCAGCGGGTTCTCGCCGGTGCACAGGCGGCGAGCGTCCTCCGTCCACAGACGCATGAGTGCGGCCGCGCCGCGTGCGGTGGTCTCCTTCTTCAGGTTGAAACCGACCAATTCCACGTGCGCCTGGACCGGGGTTTGGATGCCTGCTTGATGCTTGCCATCGAAGGCGACGATATCGCCACCCATGGTTTCCTCGCGGCGCTCCGGCCCGGTGCTTCCGGCATCACCGGCCTGCGCTGCTTGGGAAGCGTCTGCAGACTCCGCCGAAGACTGCCCTGACTCCTCCCCCTTCGCGCAACCGGCGAGCGCTACCGCGCTTGCAGCCACAGCACTTCCGGCGAGCAATCCACGCCGGCTGACAGGTTCCTCGAACCCGCTCATCGTTGATGTCTCCCTATCTCGTGAGAACCGATAACTTGCCTACCTTGGCCCAGAGAACGCTTTTCTAGTGAGCGTGCTCTTCCGTCTTCATGCCCGACATGTCTGCGGACTCTGAGTGGTCCATGTGATCACCATGCTTCATGTCGCCATGGTCCATATCGTCGCCGTGATCCATGCCGCCCATATCGCCATAGTTCTCGTCGCCTGCGCCGATGGAACGCACGGGGATGTCGCCCAGGTCGACCGTTGAGCCGTCGCTAAGCTCCAGCGTCAGTGTGGCGGTCTCGCCTGCCATAACGGGCTCTGTAACTCCCATCAGCATGAAGTGGAAGCTACCCGGTGCGAGCTCGACGGATTCGCCAGCAGGCAGATCAAATCCACCTTCTTTTTCCTGCATGACGCCATCGACGACCTCATGGATCTCGTAGTGCTCCGCCTTCACCGACGAGGTGAAGCCAACCACGTTGATGTCCTTGTCCGTGTGGTTGTGGAGGGTGCCGAAGATCGCGGTCATATCCGAATCCTTCTCCATGGCGCGCACGACAGCATCCTCGAAGGTCACACCGGACTCAGCGGAGGAAGAAGCCGAGTCACTGGTCGCAGCTTCCTTGTCCTTCTCAGCGCCATTCTCAGCGCTGGCTGCAGCGCTCGATGGGGCTGCGGTGGAATCTTCCTCGCTCGTCGAGCAGCTTGCCAGTGCAAGGCTGGCAGCAGCAACGGCAACCACGGAAGCGCGGAGGAAAATACGGGAATTCAGCATGTGACATGCCTTTCTGCAGTAACAGTAGTTAAGGAAAATGCGGATTGACTCTCACATCATCAAAAGCCGTGTGATGCTTAGCCTTCTGGGTCTTCTCCACCAGAGCGGCGGGTCTTTGCTCCGAAGGCGAAAAGGGCTGCGCCAACGACGAGAACTGCTCCTACACCAATGATCCATTTGGCCGCGGTAGGCAAGGAACTCAGGGGATCCTGAGACCCTTCTGCATCGTCGCTTTCCTTGGCACCATCGGCAGAAGCATCTGCAGTCTTATCTCCCCCAGCCCCGGAGGCCACGCTAAATGGCACGGAACCGAGTGTGGAGTGCCCATCGGAGGACGTAATGCGGAAACCTACTTGGTAGTCACCATCACCGGGCTCGACGTCCTGGGGGACTTCGACGGTGAGGTTTCGGCCGTCAATGGTCGGGGTTGCGTCAAAGAGCACGTCGCCGCTTGTCTTATCACTCACGGCGAAGGTGTTGAAGTTGTCCTTTGGGATGCCAGAGAATTCCAGCGTGATTTCGCGAGGGAATTCCTCCAGCGGCGCATCACTCACAACGTTGCCGCCTATGACTGAGTCATGCGCCGCCGCTAGTGGCGCGGACAGCCCGACCGCGAGGCAGGCTGCCCCGGCAGCAATCCCTGTGGTGACCTGACGCAGCTGCATGTCCAGAACAACTCCTTGATGGTCTGATGAAACTTTTGGTTGAAGGTTCCCTCATCCTATCGCCGGGAGGGATCCTCGAGCCAATCCTTACCCCGCACGGAATATGCGAGGTTACCAAGTAGTCGTTGCATGCAGTGGAAAAGTTCCCTGCTGCAGCTCCAACAGCAGCTAAGTCATATTCCTGGGCTTACTAATTGCTACGCCCGCGCAGTAGGATAACCACCAAGATGACGACGGCAAGTGCAATGATGCCCAGCGCAGCGGCTAAGAGATAGCCAAGAATGCCGAGGCCAAAGCCTTTGTCTTCGTCCGCGCTTGCTGCCTGGTCCGTCTTATCTTTCATCTCTTTATCGCCGTCGCTGTTCGTGGTCTCAGTCTGGTCCTTGACGGGTTGATAGATAGGGCCTTGGATTGGTTCTCCCAGCACCTTTGTTGTGAGAGCGTATTTCACCGTGTCTCGCTTGCCATCGAATACCTCATCCTCCTTTTCGGACCCCGTACCCGCATCTAGGGTGACCAAGATGTAATAGTCACCCTCCAACCAGTTAGCTTGGGCTCCTTGCCCGTTTGCCTGACTTTGACCGAAACGGTTGGCGAAAGCCGTCGGTATAACCGAGTGTGCTGCAACTTCTTGGCCCTCGTTCAACGCCGACATAAAATCGTTGTCACCAGCTCGCTCGCGCGCGGGGTTAAGAATCTCCAAATTCAGGGACGAATACTTCAAGGCATTCTCATCAGACATCTCGCCTACTTTCAAGGCAGCGGCAAGCTGCTGTCCTTCCTTCATGGGAACCTTGAAGACTTGCGCCTCGCCCCGCACAATGTCGGTCTCGATGGTGTCTCCGCTTTCCAGCTCAATGGCATCGCCAAACCAGCTAGCCGCGCGAACCTTTTCAGCGCCTTCAAAATTGGCATGAAGCTCGCCCTCTACCTCACTGTCCAGCCCACTCACCAGCTCATCCATATTGGACACAGGGTCAATGCGGTGGAGGAGGATTTCCACATCGAGGGGTTCCTCAGCTTTGTAGTTCATAGCTCGCTTCGCGGTCAAGACAAGTTCGTCACTTGGACACTTTTCGGAGCCCATTTCTCGCGTAAAAGCGCTTGCGCTGGGCAAAGCGTCTGTGCGAATGGAGGTATGGAACTCGTCCTGATCAACAGTGCACTCAATGGAGCCTTGTTCACCGCCATGATTACCGGTCGGTGGCTCGGAACCGTCACCAAAGAACACTGACAAATCAAGGCTTCGCGGCTTAACCACCGCGCCGTCCAGAGTCTTGTATATCGACGCTACATAGCGCTCACCCGGCTTGACGGGGATAGACCATGACTCAGCGTGAAAATCCTTGTGAGTGTCCTCTCCGCCGTTAGTCGGCGGCTCCAGTTGCGCACGGAAGATGAAGTCCTCACCAGACTCCCAGCGAGGAAGCTGCGTTGGTTGACTGATATCTTCGCTACCTTCAATCTGTTCGACATCGGATTGGTAGATGTCCGCGGCGCGCCCTGCTGCCTTCTTGATCATCGCTGCCAGTGAGTCTGCATCATCGGCGTCGAGATACTCGCCACCTGCGGCATCTGCAATACAGGAGAGCTCCTTGCGGGCCTCCTCATCGACGTTAAAGCCAATGGTGTTGATAACCAGGTCAACGCCCTGATCGTGAAGCTCCTTTGCCACCTCACATACTGGCGGCGGCGCGCACGTGTCGATTCCATCAGAGACAAGCACAATGGTGCCGTGCTGGCCACCCAATTCTTCGGCGGCCTTCTTCAGTGAATCACCAATCGGGGTATATCCCTTAGCCTGGAGAGCATCAATCGGACCGGTGAAAGAATCCCCGACGTCCTCCTTAGGACCGCTGACCACGTGGATGTCTTGGCACCCTGCTTCCTGATTCTCGGGTGATTCATCGACCGTGCCGCCGTAAGTAACAAGTCCGAGCGGGATGGTCCCACCTAGCTCAGAGACGAACTTCTTCGTTGCATCCTTCGCGGCGTCGAGCCGGGTCTGCCCGCCAGCATCTTGCACATTCATCGAACCAGAAGAGTCGAGAACAAGCATCGTCGCACCACTCTCAGGATCTGCGGCCTCCCCACCAGAGCCGGACTCCGGGTTATTCGCGGAAGCGGCTTCGGAGCTCGGAGCTGCGCTGGGCGTCACTCCAGTGGGATTCTGTGCAGACGCTGGTACCGCCACGACGGTGAGAAACCCGATTATTAGGGCAAAAAGAAGAGCAAAAGCTCTGCGCAACGGTCCATACTGGAAAAACGTTGGTGGAGACAAGACTTTCATGATGTCTGCTTTCTTGAGACGACAAGACTGTGAGAAACATCATAAACGGCTGGCAAATAGTTCTCCCGCCAACGGGGAAGATCCCCCTCCAGCGCAGTGAATTGTGAAAACAAAAGTGCCCCTCCATAGTGGAGGGACACTCGATGTGGAGCGGATGACGAGACTCGAACTCGCGACCCTCACCTTGGCAAGGTGATGCGCTACCAACTGCGCTACATCCGCGTGACGAGCTCTCGCTCGTCGCGGGCTCCAAATGGAAACCCTGTGCGCGATACTGGGATTGAACCAGTGACCTCTTCCGTGTCAGGGAAGCGCTCTCCCGCTGAGCTAAACGCGCTCACAGCACCCAAAGTTGGGCGCCAGCTTTTGAGGTGGAAACGGGAATCGAACCCGTGTGCACGGTTTTGCAGACCGTTGCCTCACCACTCGGCCATTCCACCGTGGCGATACCGCCTCACACACTACATGTGCTGGAGCGGATGACGAGACTCGAACTCGCGACCCTCACCTTGGCAAGGTGATGCGCTACCAACTGCGCTACATCCGCATTCGAAACCAGGCCCGGTTTCTAGGACTAAGTCCTTGTGCGCGATACTGGGATTGAACCAGTGACCTCTTCCGTGTCAGGGAAGCGCTCTCCCACTGAGCTAATCGCGCTTATCCATTTATCAAGGCTATGTGCTCGAGATTCCCTCTAGCACCAAGAAAGCCTTGGAGCGGATGACGAGACTCGAACTCGCGACCCTCACCTTGGCAAGGTGATGCGCTACCAACTGCGCTACATCCGCATTGCACGTCCCCGACTGGTATGCCGTGGTGCGAGAAGAAACTTTATCGTGCGCCTCCCCAGTTTCCAAATCCGCAGCCCACGGCACTAATCCCAGAGCCCGGCTCAACATTTGGATTACAACCATGTGATTGAGACCGCGACTTCCAGATGTGACATCCGGATACGCTGCACACGCTTCTTCTTTTCCCGGCCATTTCTAGGCCCCAGTACCCCGCCATGAGCACACCGACTTGGATTGCCCCTTCCACTTCCTGCCAGCACCATCACCAGGTAAAGCCCAGTTGAGCTGGACGATTAGGGGGTTCACACAATCGCGGTGTACCTTAAGTGCTGCACCGAGGTTCTATAGCTCAGTGGGAGAGCGTTCCGTTCACACCGGAAAGGTCGCTGGTTCAATCCCAGCTAGGACCACTCATTAAGACCGCAGTTCATCTGCGGTCTTTTTCTTTTTCTGAATGCGCTTGGGGGTTGAGGGCTTGAGCCTAGGCCTGAGTTAGGGGTTAACACGTACGCTGGCTGCATGGACTACACCGCACGGATCGACGCGTTACTCGGCCCTGACAGCGAAGGCATTCGGCTCAACGCCGTCAGCACGCTTCACGGCTCAGCCACCATCAATGGCACCTCCGGCCCCATGGGCAACGACACTGACGCCAAGCTTTTCGCAGCCTTGCGCGATTGGGCCGACGTCACCGTAGTGGGTTCGGCAACCGTGAAGGCAGAGTCCTACGGGCCAGCAAGCAACACCCGCCTTGCCATTCTCAGCCACTCGCTAGACTTTGCCGGATTCGAGGACCTTATAGCCTCCGGCCCCATAGTGCTGACTCCTGAGGAACGCGCATCCTCGCCCGAGGCCCAGCACCTCGTCGAGGCCGGTGCCGACGTTCTAAGCATTGGCACCGGTACCATGAGCGAGGCAATCTCAGCCCTTCGCGCCCGGGGCGCGCGCCGCATCAGTTGTGAGGGCGGCCCTTCCGTGTACTCCGCCTTTATCGCCGAAGGACTTGTGGACAAGCTCTATTTGACGCTCGACCCGCACCTATCGCCCTCCGTCGAAAAGCCCGTCATCGATGGCAAAGCCACCTCCCCTGCGCTCAAGCTCGAGTTGGAGAACGTTGCTGCTGTCGACAGCACGGTGTTTCTGCGCTATCGACGAACCCAAACACCGTAAACTGTGCTGCCGTGACTTCTCCGGCTCCCTCAACCTCAGATTCCGCGCGACTGTGGACGGCCGCCGCGTGGCCCGCCGCCATAGTCTTGGTTTTCCATCGCGTGTTCGTGCTCGCCTTCAACGGCACGGTGACCGATGATTTCGGCACCGTCTACCGCGCAATCCGGAACCTGTGGGAGGGCAACCCGGTCTACGAACAGAACTATTCCTTCGTCGATCCGCTCTACCTATACAACCCGGGCGCAACGCTCCTCCTATCCCCCTTGGGGCTTGTTTCCGAGGAACACGCGCGCATCGCCTTCATCCTGGCCAACGCCGCGGCCATCGTCGCCGCCTTGGCCCTACTGACTCGCTTCGTAGGCCACGGCCTGCGAGGCCCCTTGTGGCCAGTCAGCATCGCTGCTGCCTTCGCTACCGAATCAGTCATCAACACGTTGGTCTTTACCAATATCAACGGCGTGCTTCTACTCGCCATGGTGGCGTTTCTGGTCTTGTTGGATAAACACGGATGGGCCGCCGGGCTGTGCATCGGTCTGGCGATTCTGGTTAAGCCGCAATTTGCCCCGCTGCTCTTCCTCGCCTTGGTGCGCAAGCGCTGGCTCACCTTAGGTTTGGGCATGGCTATACCGCTGGTAGCCAACCTTGCTGCTTGGCCGTTCGTTCCGGGCGTGGAAGGCTTCCGCGCCAACCTTCTTCCCTACCTGGCCACAACGCGCGATTATGCCAACGCATCATGGCCGGGCGTGCGCGCCTACTTCGATCTGCCCGGCATTATCTACTACCCCATCTGGATCCTGTTCGCGGCACTAGCGGCAGTAGGCATCCTTGGGCTTTTACGCTGGCGCGACAGCGAGCCCACCTTCTGGGCGCTGAGCACAAGTGGTGTCATCATGGCCGGCATCTTTTTCCTTTCCTCCCTGGGTCAGCAGTACTACTCCATGTGGCTTATCCCCATGCTGTTTACGGTGATGCTTGCACGCTCGGTCTTCCACACATGGGGAGCATGGTTGGCCGCATTTTTATTCTTGGCGCCGCTCGAGTGGACGTCGACAAGCATGCCCACCGCCGCACACTGGATGAGCGTCTTCATCGCCACCATCGGGTGGGGACTGCTCATCGTGGTGACCGCCACCACCGTAGCCGGCTGGTGGTCCGCGGAGCGAGGCACTAGCCCAAAGCCTCAAGCTAGCGATAAACTCCCAGCATGACTGATTTCAAGCTCATTGCAGATACCGAATGGCGCAAGCGGTTAAGCCCCGAGGAGTACCACGTTCTGCGTGAGGCCGGAACGGAAGCACCGCACGTCGGCGAGTACACCAACACGACTACCGAAGGCGTGTACTCCTGCCGCGCCTGTGGTGCCGAGCTCTTCCGCTCCACGGAAAAATTTGAGTCGCACTGCGGCTGGCCGTCCTTCTTCTCCCCTTTGGCCGGTGACGCCATCATTGAGCGCGAAGACAATTCACTGGGCATGCGCCGCATCGAGGTACTGTGCGCTAACTGTGAATCCCACCTCGGCCACGTCTTCGAGGGTGAGGGCTACGATACGCCGACGGACCTGCGCTACTGCATCAATTCCATCTGCCTGGATCTAGAAGAAAAGCCGGTCGAGGACTAAACCCTCAACCGGCTTCCGGCGCTTTTCGCGGCAGCTACCGCGAATTATCGCAGTTCTTAAGGCAGGATCGCAATGAGCTCAGCCACGTCCTTCACGCGGCGGCCGGTGTGGAAAGGAATCTCCTCGCGCACGTGGTGACGAGCCTCGGTGTAGCGCATGAGGTACATCAAGTCCACGATGCGGTGCAGCTCCGGGGCCTCAAAGGCCAGGATCCACTCGTAGTCACCCAGCGCGAAGGCTGGCACGGTGTTGGCGCGTACGTCCGGATAATCACGTGCCTGCATGCCATGCTCCATGAGGATGCGGCGGCGTTTTTCCTCATCCATGGTGTACCAGTCATAAGAGCGCACGAAGGGGTAGACGGAAATCCACTCACCGGGCTCCTCGCCCATAATGAAGGACGGCAGGTGAGACTTGTTGAACTCTGCCGGGCGGTGCAAAGCATTTCCTACCCACGTCACCTCAGAAACCTGGCCCAGGACGGTCTCGCGGCGGAAGTCCGCGAAGGCCTTCTGGATGTCGGCGAATTCTTCAGCGTGCCACCAGATCATGAAGTCAGCGCTCTCCCGCATCCCGGAGAGATCATAGATACCGCGAACGGTAACCACGCCTGCTTCCTCCAATTCCGCGAAGAACTTCTGTGCCTGCGCCACGATCTCCTCGCGCTCGGTGCCCAGCGCACCGGGGATTACTTGAAAAACCGCGTGCTGCGAATAGCGCTGGACCTTATTGAGCTCGGCGAAGTTGACTTTCGACATGCCTTTCTCCTTCTTTCAACCGACAGAGTTTCGCATCCATCATAAGTTGGAGACAACCCCTCGCGCCACTAGCCTTTCGGCGCGCCTTCCACCGCCACGAGGGCGGAGCTTATACGTTGTTCCCCGTGAGCAATTCCGACGTTTCTTCGCGCAACCTCGCAGGGGCACCGACCAACCTGCACGATCGCACCGCCGTCTCCCCCGCCGATTCGCGCCCTGCGGAGCCGAGCACCCCGGCCGCCTTCACGGAGGCCGTTGAGTCCCTCCATGCCGCACAGCTGCGCCCAGAAATCACGTTGGGCACCATCCGCCCACCACAGCGCCTAGCACCGTTCAGCCACGCCATCGGCTTAGAAGTTGAGCGCAACGAGCATGGGGACATTATCCCCACCGACTCTGACGGCGATGCCTTCGGCCGCCTCATCCTGCTCCACGATCCCGGCGCTGAGGAGGCCTGGGAGGGTGCGATGCGCCTGGTGGCCTATATCCAAGCGGACTTGGACGATGCCGTTGCAGGGGACCCGCTGCTTCCCGACGTCGCCTGGGAATGGCTCACCGAATCCCTCGACGTGCGCGAGGCGACCCATACGAACCTGGGCGGCACCGTCACGTCAACCGCTTCGGTCCGTTTCGGTGAGATCGGCGGCCCGCCGCGCGCCTATCAACTAGAAATGCGCGCCTCCTGGACCGCAGCCGGCCTGGATCTCGCCCCACACGTGGAAGCTTTTGCGCAGGTTCTTTCCCTCGTTGCGGGGCTGCCACCAGAAGGCGTAGCGGAGCTCGGGCGCTAACATGACTGAGCTGCGCCAGGTACCGGTTGACGGAACGCCAAAGGTCCTGCTTTCTCCCCGTGAGTTTCACGCCGCGGCCGACCGCCTGGCAGCCGGAACTGGCCCCTTCGCCATCGACACCGAACGCGCGTCAGCCTACCGCTATGATGATCGCGCGTTCCTCGTACAAATTCGCCGTGAGGGCGCGGGCACATTCTTATTCGCCCCGGAGCACCGCCGGGCTGAGCTTCGCGCGGCCTTAGCACCGGTGCTCAACGGTCAAGAATGGGTCGTCCATGCGGCCCCTTCCGATCTTCCTTGCCTAGCCTGGCTGGGCTTGTATCCAGGCACCTTGTTCGATACGGAGTTAGCCGCCCGCTTCGCCGGCTTCGCACACCCCAACTTGGCAGCAATGGTGCTGGAGCTTTTCGACGTCCAATTGGAAAAAGGCTACGGCGATTCCGACTGGTCCGAAACCCCCATTCCCCGGTCGTGGCGCAATTATGCGGCGCTTGACGTGGAGTTACTCAATGAGCTCGCTGTGACCTTGCGCGATATCCTCGCGGAGGAGGAAAAACTCGACTGGGCCTATGAGGAGTTTGAGAAGATAGTCGACGACCACGCGCGCATTAAAGGCCCCGAGCCCCGCTCGTGGCGGGATCTCAAGGGCGTGTCCTCGCTTCGCTCCGGCGAACAGCTCGCCGTGGCTCGCGAGCTGTGGCAGCGCCGCGAATCCATCGCGCGCACCCAGGACGTGGCCCCCAACCGAGTACTACCGCACCGCGTGTTGGTGGACATTGCTCGCCGCGTGCCCCGCTCGCCACGCGAAATCAACCAAATCAAAGGTTTTCCCCGACGCCGCGGGGGTGCGACCTTGCGGTGGTTCGACGCGGTTGAAACCGCACTGGCCAGCCCGCGCAAGCAATGGCCGAAGGTGCTGCGCAGCCCGCGCCCGGTTCCTTCCAAATCAGTTTTTAGCCGGGAGTTCCCCGAACTGTGGCAGCTCTACACCGAAATCCGTAGTGACTTCGAGGACCTCGGCGATGAGCTAGGCATGAGCTACGAGCTCATACTCAAACCCAGCCTGCTGCGCATGGCCGTGTGGGCGGCGTGCGGCCCAGAGGGTGGCGTCGCCGGGGAAATCACAGATGCTTCGGATATCCCCGATTTCCTACGTTCCCAAGGCGCGCGCGAGTGGCAAATCGAGCTTGCCTCCCCGCTTTTGCGCCACGGGCTGGAGCAGTAGCGCCCACTCCCCCGCGTTCTTAGCTGCGAGCAGCTACCCACTCGCTGATGGACTCTGCAATTCCTTCCGGAGTCAGCCCGAATTCCTCAAGAACCTCACCGCGGCTGGCGTGCTTGGGGAAACAGCCCGGCACGCCGAGTCGGTGCACGGGGGTATCCACATCGGCAGCATCGAGTGCTTCGGCCACCATGGAACCCACGCCGCCACGCAGGATCCCGTCCTCCACCGTGACCACGAGGTCATGATCCGCAGCCAGCGCGATAATGGATTGCGGGACCGGAACCGGCCAACGCGGATCAACGACGGTCACGTTGAAGCCTTCGGCTTCCAACCGCTCGGCGGCCCCCAGGGACCGAGCACTCATGGCGCCGATAGAGACGATCAGAACATCCGTTGCGTCGGCCGCTGATTCAGCAGCATCGGAATAACGCAGGATATCGACGCCATCATCGAGGCGCTTGAGCTCCTCACAATCATCCAGCAGGTTGCCCTTAGGGAAGCGCACTACCGTCGGGCCATCCTCGATGGCAATTGCTTCATTGAAGAGCTCCCTTAAGCGGGCACCATCACGCGGTGCGGCGATGCGCATACCCGGGACGATGCTCATCAGCGCCATGTCCCAAACACCATTGTGCGAGGGACCATCGGATCCTGTGACACCGGCGCGATCGAGAACGATGGTGACGGGCAGCTTCAGCAACGCGATGTCCATGACCACTTGGTCCACTGCGCGGTTGAGGAAGGTGGAATACACCGCCACCACCGGGTGCGTACCTGCCAGCGCCAGACCTGACGCAGAGGCCATGGCATGTTGTTCTGCAATTCCGACATCGAAGAAGCGCTCTGGGAACTCCTCCTGGAATGGAGCTAATCCCGTTGGGCCTGCCATAGCGGCGGTTATCGCCACAATATCCTCACGGGCATGACCGGCCTTGATGAGTTCCTCGGAGAAGGCCGCAGTCCATCCCGGTTGCTTCTGTCCTTTGGACACACCGGTGACTGGGTCGATAGCCCCCGTGGAGTGCATCTGGTCCTTCGGCTCATTGACCGCTGGGGCGAAGCCGTGTCCCTTCTCCGTGACCGTATGCACGATGATGGGGCCGTCATAGTCGCGGGCGTAGCTCAGTGCCCGGACCACGGCGTCGATATCGTGTCCGTTAATCGGACCAATGTATTTGATGCCCAGTTCTGGGAACATCTCGGTGGGCAGAACGGTGGACTTCACGCCTTCCTTGACCGCATGCAAAGCGTCAAAGGTGCGCTCACCTACCCAGCCCATGGATTTCAGGCGCTTCTTGCCCAGCGCCATGAACTCGTCATAGCCATGCTGCGCGCGGATGCGCCCAAGGTTTTCTGAGAGTCCGCCGATGGTCGGTGAATAGGAGCGGCCATTGTCATTCACAATGATGACAACGTTACGGTCTTTATCCGCAGAAATGTTGTTGAGCGCTTCCCAACACATGCCACCCGTCAGGGCGCCGTCACCGACAACCGCCACGGCATTGCGGTGCGATTCACCGCGAATCTTGAAGGCCTTGGAAAGTCCGTCCACCGTGGACAGTGACGCCGAGGCGTGGGAGGATTCCGTCCAGTCGTGCTCAGATTCCCCGCGGTCCGTGTAGCCGGACAAGCCGCCCTTCTGGCGCAGCGTATCGAATTGATCGGCACGGCCCGTGAGCATCTTATGCACATATGCCTGGTGGGAGGTGTCAAAGACGATGGGATCTCGCGGGGAATCGAAGACGCGGTGGATCGCCACAGTGAGCTCCACAACACCCAAATTAGGGCCAAGGTGACCGCCGGTAGCGGACACCTTCTCAATCAAGCGCTGGCGAATCTCCGCCGCGAGCTCAACCAGTTGCGTCTTGCTCAGGGCTTTGAGATCGCCTGGTGATTGAATGGAATCCAGAATGCCCATAGAGCTTGCCTTAAACCCCTTCATCGATCGTTTTCTTCTTTACCACCGTACCCGCTAACACGCGTGACACGTCAATCATTGCCCCGGCTCCACCCGAAGCGAAAGCTATGCCACCTGTGCCGTGGGTACCAACAGCGCCAGGGTTTCAAAGTGGTGCGTTCCGGGGAAAGCATTCACCATTGCTAAGCGCTGTATGCGGTAGCCGCGCTCAGACCACGCGGCGATATCGCGGGCAAAGGTAGCGGGATCGCATCCGATGTGCAGGACGCGTTGCGGCGCTGCCTCAGCGATTGCGGCCACCACATCCCGGCCAGCACCGGTGCGCGGCGGATCCAAAACTACCGTCGTTGGCTTTGGCAATTGGCTCGCTACCTGCTCCACCTTGTCGGTACGAAAGTGCACGTCATACTCTGCAAGACCCGGCTGTGCCGCCGCAGCCGCCGGCGAGTAATCGACGGAAAACACGGTGGTGTGCCCGCCCTGGGGCGCCGTGGCCTCAGCCAAGGCAGGAACGAAAAGCCCTACCCCTCCATAGAGATCCCAAGCCACTGCGTCGACCGCGGATTCATCTGCGGCACTGCTTTCTCCCGCCTCCACGGCGAGCCACTCGCGTGCGAGACTGGTGTACACGTCAGGCGCGCCCACGTGCGCCTGCCAAAAGGCGGTGGCCGGGAAACGGAACTCGTGACCGTCGGCGCGCTGCACGACGTCCTCGGTCGGGGCCTCGATTACTTCCCGGATAGTCTCTATGCGCCGTCCGCGCGGTGCTTTCCGCGTCTCGACGACGTGGCGGTTGCCATCGCTGTCCATGACCGCAATAACCTCCGCGCCAGGGCTAAAGGTACGGGCACCAGGCCCCACCAGACCTGCGACGAGGCCCGGCACCAGCTGGGTACACGCCACGTCTGTAATCAGCTCAGTGGACCCGCGCTTGCGCACACCGGCACGGCCGTGCTTGTCGACGCCCAGCCTTACCCTCGTGCGCCACCCGCGCTGCGGTGCGACATCGATAGCCTCAATCTCGGGCACGTCCTCAAGCCGGGCTACCCTGTGCAGTTGATCGCGCAAGACGGCGGCCTTAATTCCTGGTTCCGCCGCAGGATCTAGCTCAGCGAAATCGCAGCAACCTGCACCGCGCTGTGCCGCGGGACAGGAAGACTCGACGCGGTACTCACCTGGCTGGAGGACGGATACTATCGCCGCTTCCACGAAGGACTTCTTCGCCTTGGTAACTGTCGCCCTCACCTGGTCGCCCGGGAAAGAACTGGGGACGAAACACACGCGCCCGTCGGGCGCCTGACCGATTCCGACACCGCCGTGCCCCATGCGTTCAATAGTGGTGTCGAAGGACGACCCTTTGACAACGCTTGAATCAGCAGCGTTGTAAGCACTCTCAGTCATGGATCCTCTCCTTGGTGTCTTCAGAGCTCTGTGCTCCTTCTACGCCCTGTGATTCCTCCACCGCGGCGTTGGCACGGCGAACCATCCAGACGGTCAAGATGGTGACGATACCGGTTAGCGGCCACCCCATAAGGATGCGAACGATGCCGAGGGTGGTGGTGGCATCGGCGTCGTAAAGCGCGCGCTGCACCACGAAACGGGCAATGAAGACCGCGGCCCAACCCGCCGTTGCCAAGGCATAGGCTCGCCGTGCCTTCGGCACGATTCGCCACCCCATGCCATCGCCGTTGAGGCCTTTCCACACCACGCCGACAAGCGGCCAGCGCACGATGATGGAGACAACCGCCACGATGAACAGCACGAGCGACATCCAAATTCCATAAAGGAAGTAGCCCTTGGCGTCTCCTGTAAACCACGCGATACCGGCGCAGATGGCGACACCCAGCAACCCGGAAAATGCTGGCTGCAAAGTTTCTTTGCGCGCCAAACGCCACAGGCTGATAGCCAGCGCCACACCGAGCGCTGCGGCCAATGCAGGCCCCAGGCCCCACATGTTGTTAACCGGAATGAGCACCAGCACGGGCAGGGTCGCAGACACCAGACCGGTCAGGCCTCCCATTTGTTCGAGCAGCGACGGTTCTGCCTCAGGCGCTGGGGTCGCTGCTGCAGTCTGTTGTGGTGTCTCAGTATTCGTGGAGTCCATGGAGGCCTCAGAGGCGGGCGTAGTGCCGTGTTCGGTGGTATCGCGCCCTTCGGGCATAGGGGTGGTCACGTGTTTCAACAATCCTTTTCGGTAGTAGCCGGGAGGGTCACGGCCAATGGCCTAGGGCGCGCTACTTGTTCTCGTGGTCGTCGAGATTGCGCAATTGTTCGCGAGCCTCGGCCTCCGCGCCGCTTTCGGCGCCCGCAGCATTATCCGCTGGCGCGGAGTTTTGAGCGCTGGATGGTTGCGCTGCCTGTTGCTGGCGCTCCTGAAGCGCCTGCTGGACTTGCTCAGCGAGCTGCTGCGGCAGCATCACGGGAAGTGAACTTCCGGCAAGAATTGGCTGCTCGCCGCGATAGATAAAGGTGCGCGCGACGACTTCGCGTCCCAGCTGCGCTAGCTCCTCTTCCTTGCCCGCAGGAGCGGCCAAGGTCAAACGGTACATCCACCGCGGCCCTTCCACACCAATGATTCGGATTCCGCCCTTATCACTGGTGCCGACGATTTCAGAACCCCAAGGACCATCCTCCGGATGCGCTGTAAACCCATCTGCTTCCAAACCCTTGACGATGTCCTTGGCAGATTCCGCCCACTGCCCCGGCGTGCGCGGCGCGGCAAAGGCCACAGGCGTCATGCGTCCGTGCGGCGTAAGAATGTGGAGCATACGAGGGCCGTCTGGGCCCATTTCTACCTGCACCTGCGAGCCCTTCGGCAGCGGGATGCGCATCGAGCCCAGGTCCAAAAGGCCGACGGAGAAGTCCTCGAAGTTGAACTCGGCGATATCCACGTTGTCGCCGTCGTAGGGGCCCATCTCACCGTTGATGGCGTCGTGCGCCACGGCTTTTACCCCGGCAACACCTTCGACGTCATCCTGATCCTCGCGGACCAGCCCTGCACTGGCTTGTACAGGCCCCTCAGCGGTCGAACTTTCTCCGGCCTCCGTTGCCAAGCTCTCCGCCGACGCTGGTTCGGCCGTTGCTTCTTTTACTTCTTTGTCCGCGGCATCAGTGCGGACGGTGGTGTTCTTGTCCTGGCTTTCGTCCTTGCCAGCATCCTTCTTCTTTTTGCCAAAGGGCCACATCGCCATGGTTTTGTGCCTTCCTCATTCTGTGTCTTGTGCCGGATAACTTGTGTTTGTCGGATGTGGGGTTGCTCGGTATGGCCCGCGCACGCGCAGGCTTTGCCACGTGCAACTGATTCAGTTGACGCCAGTGGATCCGTACCCGCCATCGCCGCGAGCGGTGTCATCGAGTTCCTCGACTTCGCGGAAGCCCACGAGCTCCACTCGTTGGACAACAAGCTGGGCAATTCGCATCCCACGCTCGACCTCAAAGGTCTTATCGGGATCGTGATTAATAAGGCACACCTTAATCTCACCGCGATACTCCGCATCGATGGTGCCCGGCGTGTTGACCACGGAAATCCCGTGCTTGGCCGCCAAGCCCGAACGCGGGTGGACCAAACCTACCGTGCCCATTGGCAAGGCAAGAGCAATGCCAGTACCGACGAGCGCGCGCTCTCCGGGGCGCAGAGTAGCGTCATGCGCGGCGTAGAGATCCGCGCCAGCATCGCCACGATGGGCTCGCTGCGGCAGCGGAAGCTCCTTATCAAGGCGCTTGATCTGAATGTCTCCGAATGGACTTACCGGATCTACAAGGGGGTGTTGCTCATTCACGCGGCCCAGCCTACCTTGTCCCCACCATCCCCTACCCCGAGGGATGGAGCTTTGTGCCGCGTCTACCGCGGTTACCCGGCACCTTTGGTTGCGTTGGGTTCTGCCCTTCCCCGACGACTAGACTCAGAGGCCATGACTTCGAATTCATCGCCTGTTTCCCCCACAGCGTCTGCTGAATCCCCCGTCATCCTCTATCGCGAGCGCCAATGGGTGCCGTGGTACTGGTGGTTTATGGCTGCGTTCGTCGTGGCGATTTCCACGGCCACGGTCAGCCTCAACCGCGGCATCATGTGGGTCATTATTCCCGCCATTCTGCTTAGTGCCATCGCCGTGTGGGTGCTAGTGACGTGGTCCAACACAGTAGTTCAAGTGGAGCAGGATGCCGATGGCACCCGGTGGCTCACCGTGAAGGGCGCACAGCTGCCTAGCGATGTTGTCTCCCGCAGTACCGCGGTGCCGGCCACCGCGCGGCGCAATGCGCTGGGACCACAGCTCGATCCGGCTGCCTTCCTTGTCACGCATGGCTGGGTTCCTGAGCACGTCATGCTCGTCCTCGACGACCCAGAGGATCCCACCCCCTATTGGCTCATCGGCTCCACCAACCCCGAAAAGCTCCTCGCGGCCTTCCTTCCAGAACAGGCGGCAGCCGCCCAAAGCTAAGAGTCACGCGCAGGATAAACTGCTGCGCTAGGCGCAGTCCATGCAGACTGGCTGCCCATCCTCTTCGTGGTCGAGGCGCTTATTGGACTGCACCAGGTAGCACACAGAACAGGTAAATTCGTTTTCTTTACGCGGCACGACGGTGACATTGAGCTCCTCACCGGTCAGGTCCACTGACGGCGGCTCAAAAGCCTCGACGATTTCACCATCGTCATCCATGCCGTTGTTGTCGTTTTCAGCCGCCTTCAGCCCCTCGAGGGAATCGGTCTCGAGGTCGTCTTCTGCGCGGCGACGCGGTGCGTCGTAATCGGTGGCCATAATGCTTGCCCCTGTGAGTCAGATTGATTGGTACGTCTATTTATCGACGGCATCGTAAACCACGCAAGCCCCCGTGTCACACTCGCCCCGCGATGGGGGCACCAACCGCCCCACCCCTCTACCCCCTACCCTGCGAATTTTAATAGGATGAGCTGGTCATTCACCGTTCTTGGAGTGCTGGATATTTTTCTGAGTATCACTCCTCACACCCACCCACAATGCGGTCACTAATACGGGAGCGGCTGCAGTCACTAATACGGGAACGGCACAGTGCCGACTCCGCCAGCGATACGAAACTCACACTGTTGCCACATCAACGCCGCGCTCAACATAGACTGTCAGTATGACCGCGCAAGAAGCACAGCACCAGGACACGACATTGAGCCTTGAGCACCAGGGCCATTCCTTTGGCATTGATGTTGGGGGCTCCGGCATCAAGGGCGCCGAGGTAGACCTCGCGACAGGCGAATTCGTCGGTGACCGTCTGAAGATCGCTACTCCCCAGCCGGCTACGCCGGAAGCCGTAGCAAAGGTAATTGCCC
Organism: Corynebacterium intestinale; assembly: GCF_023574125.1. NCBI lineage: Bacteria > Bacillati > Actinomycetota > Actinomycetes > Mycobacteriales > Corynebacteriaceae > Corynebacterium > Corynebacterium intestinale. The sequence continues at coordinate 25,311 of NZ_JAMKFF010000011.1, read as the reverse complement.
AAATCGTCGCCGAAAAAGGCTGGGACGGCCCCGTCGGAATCACGATGCCTGCTGTGGTGAAAGGCCAAGTGATTCGTAGCGCGGCGAATATTGATAAGTCTTGGATTGGCGTGGATGCGCAGGATTTGTTGAGCCAATACCTCGACGCGCCCTTCACCGTGCTTAACGACGCCGACGCGGCCGGCCTCGCCGAAGTGGCCTACGGTGAAGACATTGCACGTTCGGGCCCCGTCATCTTCCTCACCCTGGGCACGGGCATCGGCTCCGCATTCCTTCTGGACGGCCAGCTCTTCCCCAATACGGAGATTGGCCACCTTATCGTTGGTGAGAAGGAAGCAGAGCACCAGGCGTCGTCGGCAGTCAAGGAACGCGAAGGTCTCAAGTCCAAGCAGTGGGCAAAGCGCGTCAACCGCGTACTCCACGAGTATGAGGCACTGTTTAACCCTTCAGCCTTTGTGATCGGTGGAGGAATCTCCCGCAAGTTCGACAAGTGGGGCGAGCACCTCAAAATTGAAACGCCGGTCGTTGCTGCTCAGCTCCGCAATCGCGCGGGCATCGTGGGCGCGGCGATGGCGGCGAAGGAAGGAATTCGCCCCTAATCTATATCGTCCCAGCGTTCCCTAGTTGACCCCAGTCACCGCCTGTTGACAAAAATGATCTATACTGGGCTGTCGATTATCGAATATCCAGCGGCGCGCCTCCCTCGCTCATCTCGGAGGCGGGCTAGCATCGGGGACTAGTCGCGACAAACTTGCGCGTCCCCATATTTTCCACTCAGAGAGCAAGTCGAAAGGGCGTACGTGGCAGCCACTGATTCTTCAGACCAGGTACTCGGCGAGGACAAGAGCACCTCCGAGGCATCTGCACCTGCACAGAAGACCGCCAAGAAGACGGCAAAAAAGACCGCTAAGAAGACGGCCAAGAAAACCGCGAAAAAGACTGCGAAGAAGACCGCCAAGAAAACGGCTAAGAAGACGGCCAAGAAGGAAACAAAGAAAACTACTCGCAAGTCCGCCCAGAAGGCCGCGAAAAAGACGGCCAAGAAGACGGTGCGCAAGTCGGCGGCAAAGAAGGCAACCTCGCCGGAAAGCGCCGAGTCTTCGGAGGACCTCGCAGAGGATCAGACCGATGAGTTGGACGCCGAGACGTCCGATGACGCCGACATCGACTTCGATCCGGACAACGCGGAGATGGACGAGGACGACGAGTTCGGTGACGATGATGACGATTTGGAGGATGAGGACTCCGAGGACGAAGAGGAGGATGGCTCCTCCGTTTGGGATGAGGATGAATCCGCTGCCCTGCGTCAAGCCCGTAAAGACGCGGAGCTGACTGCTTCGGCCGACTCTGTCCGCGCCTACCTCAAGCAGATCGGTAAAGTCGCCCTGCTCAACGCCGAGCAGGAGGTCTCCCTGGCCAAGCGCATCGAGGCAGGCCTCTACGCTCAGTACCGCATGGACGAGATGGAGAAGGCTCGCGCTGAAGGCGACAAGGCCGCCAAGCTCTCCCCCATGGAGAAGCGCGACATGCGCGCCATCGCTCGTGACGGCCGCAAGGCGAAGAACCACCTCCTCGAGGCAAACCTGCGCCTCGTGGTGTCCTTGGCTAAGCGCTACACGGGCCGCGGCATGGCCTTCCTGGATCTCATCCAAGAAGGCAACCTGGGTCTAATCCGCGCCGTTGAGAAGTTCGACTACACCAAGGGCTATAAGTTCTCCACTTATGCCACCTGGTGGATCCGCCAGGCCATTACTCGCGCCATGGCTGATCAGGCTCGTACCATCCGCATCCCGGTGCACATGGTGGAAGTCATCAACAAGTTGGGCCGCATTCAGCGCGAGCTGCTGCAGGACTTGGGCCGCGAGCCCACCCCGCTGGAGCTGGCGAAGGAAATGGATATCACCGAAGAGAAGGTGCTGGAGATCCAGCAGTATGCTCGTGAGCCCATTTCTCTGGACCAGACCATCGGTGATGAGGGCGACTCCCAGCTCGGTGACTTCATTGAGGATTCCGAAGCGGTCATTGCTGTCGACGCTGTGTCCTTTACCTTGCTGCAGGATCAGCTCCAGGACGTGCTCACGACGCTCTCCGAGCGAGAGGCCGGCGTGGTTCGTCTGCGCTTCGGCCTGACCGATGGCATGCCGCGCACTTTAGACGAAATCGGCCAAGTCTACGGCGTTACCCGCGAGCGTATTCGCCAGATCGAGTCCAAGACGATGTCCAAGCTGCGCCACCCATCACGCTCTCAGGTGTTGCGCGACTACCTAGACTAGGGAGAGCAGAAAGATTTCAGCGGCGAGGAGGTTTAACCTTCCTCGCCGCTTCTTCTGTGCTCTGCGCGCTCTATGCGCATTGGATGGCTAATAATTTGGCCCCACGACAAAAATCAGTGCCATGGAAACGAAAGGAGCAATGTAGCTCCAGCCCACGCCAATGAGCATTCCCCACACCGCCATACCGGTCCCCCTGTGCTCAGGGCGTCGCCCCGATCCGAGAATGAGCGCAGCAACGCCAAGGCCTGCTGCGCACCACCCAGTGATCATGGTAAGCATCGACAGCATGAAGCCAACGGGGCTGATGAGGAGTGTCAGCGCGATGTCGATAAGTGGCGGAAGGATAGCCAAGCCCAGTGCCCATGGGGCGAGCGGGTTCGGAGTGGATGGCCTTTCATAAGGCACCGGCGCATAGGAACCCGCATAGGAATTCGGATAAGCCTGCGGGTACGGAGCCTGGTACGGATCCGCTGCGTAGTAGTTAGGTTCCACATAGTCGGGCTGGGTCATGACTTCCCACTTTCGCGAAGACTCGGCTAGGTCACTGCCCGATAGCTTATGCGAAGGCAGCGGGCGCGGTCCCCGCGTACGGGGGTCATTGCCCGCTGCTCATCGATTTCCTTGGCGCCTTAACCGTCGAGCCCCAGCTCAATGCCCGTAGCAATCCGGTCAATGACCTCTTTATCAGCAGCGTCACCGCTGATAGTCACTGAAGCACCCTGACAAGCACCAAGAGACATCAGCATCATTGCAGAGTCTGCTTCCACCTCTTCGCCATCAAAGGAGAGGACAATGACACCGTCTGCCTCTGCGGCCATCTCCGCAACCTTGGAGGCTGGACGGGCGTGAAGTCCCGCCTCATCAGCCACAGTCACTGTCAGCGAGTACCTATCTGGGTTGGTTTCGGGCTCCTCTTGATCCACCGGATCAGCGGCGGCAGACTTCTTCAGCACGAAGACCTCGATGGCCCGTTCCGCAGCTCTGGCGACGGCCGCAAGGTCATCGCCTTGTTGGGCGGCGGTGGCGGCGGCAACGGCAGCCTCGACTAGTGGGGCATCCACAAACCGGACTTGTTCTTCATCAAGGAACTCAAGAACAGACTCAACGGTCATCGTGGCCGAGCCCAAGTCCGTGAGGACGACAACGCCGAGACCTTGGCCGAGGGCATGGCTGATGGCGCCTTCGATGTAGTCGTAGGAAGTTCCGATTCCGCCGTCTTCCAAGCCGCCGGCGGGAAGGATGGTCACATCAGCGGCCATTTGTCCGGCAAGCTCTGCTAGGCCTTCAGCGAGCTTGGCCGAATGCGATACAAGGACAAGCCCAACGCGCGGTTGTGTCATGTTCTATGCCTCCTTCGTTGAAGTCTCGGCAGCATCGGCAGCCGCGGCCAGGAACAGAGCCGAGGACGTAGCACCCGGATCCTTGTGCCCAGCAGAGCGCTCCCCAAGATAGGAAGCGCGGCCCTTCGTTGCCACCATCGGAATGGTATCCTCCGCGCCGGTTGCTGCGGCGTCAGCAGCCGCCCGCACAACCTCAGCGGGACTCAGCGCGGCATCCGCCGCTTCACGGGCAGCTCGTGCGGCCGGCGCCCAGGCGTCGACCATCGTCTTCTCCCCTTCCGCGGCCTTGCCGCGCGCAGTAATCCCCTCGAGTGCAGCCTCGATTAGACTGGCCACCGTGGGCGCATCAATCGCCCCGGAACCGGCAGCCTTAGACGCACGCAAGAAAGCGGTCCCTAGCAACGGCCCGGAGGCGCCGCCAACGGTGGACATGAGTGTCTTTGCCGTCAGTTTCAGAACATCAGCGACGGTAGAATCCTCTGGGGAGATTTCCGCGCCCATCTTCTCCACGACGGCGCGGAAGCCGCGATCGACGTTTTCACCGTGGTCGCTGTCTCCAATGGCGCGGTCAAGCTCGATGAGCTCCTCGCGGTGTTCATGCGCAGCTGCAGCACAATTATTCATCCACGCTAATGCCCAGTCGGTTGAAAGAGTTACATCATTTGTCATAGTTACACTCCTTGGCGTAGTGCGGCGGTGTGGCAGGGGGCGTCGAAAAGCGCTAGGTCTTCGTCGTCGGCGCGCATGACGCTCACGGAGCACCCGGCCATATCCAGACTCGTAACGAAGTTGCCCACAAGGGAGCGTTCAATGCTCACTCCTGCCTCCTGCAGGCGCTGAGCTACCCGGCGGTAAACCACGTACAGCTCAGAGGCCGGGGTGGCTCCCATGCCGTTGACAACGACGATGGTGCGCTCGCCTTCGCTCAGCTTAAGGTCTGCTAGGACGGGATCAAGCAAGTGGTCCGTTACGTCGTCGGCCGAAACCAGCGGAATTTCCTTGCGGCCCGGCTCGCCGTGGATGCCCACGCCCAGCTCAACCTCGTCTTCCCCGAGGTCAAAGGAAGGCTTGCCCACATGGGGCACGGTGCAGGCGGAAAGCGCCGCACCCATAGTCGCGGTGTTTTCTACCACCTTTTTCGCCACAGCGGTCACCGCAGCGAGGTCATCGCCGCGCTCGGCCGCGGCACCGGCTAGCTTCTCCACCAAGAGGGTTCCCGCCACTCCGCGACGGCCGGCGGTAAACGTAGAATCCTCCACCGCGACATCATCGTCCACAATGACCTGGCTGACCTCAATATCATCGAATTCAGCCAGCTCTGCCGCAGTATCGAAGTTGAGGACATCGCCGGTGTAGTTCTTCACGATGTAGAGCACTCCCGCCCCAGCATTAGCTGCCTCGGTGGCTGCTTGGATGGCATCTGGCGTCGGAGATGTAAACATAGCGCCGGGCACGGCCGCGTCCAACATTCCATGGCCGACGAAACCGGCATGCAGCGGCTCGTGCCCAGAGCCACCGCCGGAGACAATGGCAACCTTGCCGTGTTCTTTCTTCTGTTTGCGGGAAACAAACAGCGGGTTCGTGTTGCGAGTGACAATGTCACCGTGGGCTAACGCGAAGCCCTCTACTGATTCGGCTACTACGTTGTCCGGTGAGTTGATGAGCTTTTTCATCATCCATCTCCTTAGGTTTTCTTTGGCCTAGAGCACTTTTCTCACAATGCTGCCGAGCCTACCCTTCGCCACCGGATACTGTGCCGGATTCTACTGCGTCCGCGCAGCTACCACTTGCGCAAATAATCGATGCGCTCTTGCAACTGCTCAGCGTTACACAGCGCGGTAGGAGGTCCGCCGCAGGCCTTGCGCGCTTCGGTGTGGATGGCTCCGTGCGGGCGGCCGGTGCGCTGAGCGGTGATGGAGACCACCGTGTTGAGCTCCTTGCGCAGCGCGGAAATCTCATCCACCACGCCTGACTGGGATCCGGTGCTGCTTGCCGACGCCTCCGCCCCACGCTTGGGCGCATGCGGGGTGCCGTAGAGCTTGCGGCGTTGTTCCTCCGCCGCCTCAGCAGCCCGGCGCGCCTTCTCCTCTGCCTCACGGCGATCCATCTCATCGGACTGTTTCTTGCGCAGGAGGTCCTTGACCTGGTCGGCGTCGAGAAGCCCGGGAATTCCGAGGAAGTCTTCTTCTTCGTCGGTGATATTGCCCGTGGTGAACTGCGAGCCGTTGTAAAGCAGGCCGGAGAATTCTGCCTCCGCGCCGAGGGACTCATAGGAAGGCTCGAGCATATCCGGCTCGGACTTCTTCTTATTGGCGTCCTCGAGCAACTCATCGTCCCAGCCCTCCTTGTCGGGGTTCTTCTCCCCTCCGAGGACGTGGTCGCGCTGCTTCTCCATGTTCTCCGCCAGCCCCAGCAGGACCGGGACAGACGGCAAGAATACCGAGGCGGTCTCTCCCGGCATGCGGGAGCGCACGAAGCGGCCGATGGCCTGAGCAAAAAAGAGCGGGGTCGAGGCAGACGTGGCATAGACACCCACTGCGAGGCGCGGAACGTCGACGCCCTCAGACACCATACGTACGGCCACCATCCACTCGTCGGTGGATTCGGAGAACTCTGCGATACGCGCGGAGGAACCCGGATCATCGGAAAGGATGACGGATACCGGGGTGTTTGAAATCTGCTTGAGGATCTTCGCGTAGGCGCGCGCCGTCGTCGTATCGGTAGCGAGTACGAGGCCACCGGCATCCGGCATGTTGCGGCGCATCTGCATCAGACGCGTGTGGGCAGCTTGAAGGACGGTGGGGATCCACTCGCCCTTGGGGTCCAGAGCAGTGCGCCACGCGCGGGCGGTCTGCTCCGGATTGAGGATATCGCCGAGACGGGCCGCATGTTCCTCACCGGCGCTGTCGCGCCAGCGGGACTCGCCGGAGTAGCTGAGGAAGACCACGGGGCGCACGACGCCGTCGGCAAGCGCATCGCCATAGCCGTACGTGTGATCGGAGCGGGAGACCAAGTGCCCCTCACCGTCCTCCTCGTAGCGCACGAAAGGAATCTGGGAATCATCCGAGCGGAAAGGCGTACCGGTCAGGGCGAGGCGGTGCTCCACGTCGTCATAGGCCTCGCGCACGCCGTCACCCCAGCTCTTGGCGTCGCCGGCGTGGTGGATCTCATCGAGAATCACCAAGGTGCGCCGGGCTGAGGCCACCGCGCGGTGCTTAAAGGGGTGCATCCCTACCTGGGCGTAAGTCACCACCACGCCATCCATGGCGGGGTTGACTCCAGAAGAGTTCGTGAACTTCGGATCCAGCGCGAGCCCCACGCGGGAGGCAGATTCAGACCACTGCACTTTGAGGTGCTCGGTGGGCACCACCACGATCACGCGCTCTACGGTACGGTCCGCCATGAGCTCTGTGGCCACGCGCAGGGCGAAGGTAGTCTTACCTGCGCCTGGCGTTGCCACCGCCATGAAATCCTTCGGCTTGGTGGCCAGGAATTTATCCAAGGCCGCGCGTTGCCACACACGCAGCGAACCATTATTGGCAAATCTTTGTGCTGGAGTCTGTGTAGACACGGTCAGCGACTATCCCCCTCTAGTTATCCCAACATCCCGCTCTTGTGAAAGTCTTCGTTTTACGTCGACGCAATACTAAGCGTAGACGGCACGCTTAGCGGCGGCGCAGGCTCTTATATACCCGCTCGCAGTCCGGGCACACGGGCGAACCAGGCTTGGCTTGCTTGGTTACGGGGAAGGTCTCACCACAGAGGGCAACGACGTACTTACCGTTGACCGCGGAATCGAGGATCTGGTTCTTCTTTACATAGTGGAAAAACTTCGGGGTGTCGTCGTTGGTCGACGTATCCTCGCGGACATCAGGGCGTTCAATAGTCTTAGTCGTCGTACTCACGCCCACTATCATGCCGCATCGGTATCGAAGTTGGCGAGTCCTACCGCTACGCTGGTGAGCATGACCCCTTCGAACTCGCGCGATAACGTCCGCCATACCCCACGATCGGGGCGGCGGCGTGGGCGTCGATTCGGGCGCAAGGCTTATCTCATTACAACCGCCAAACTCGCTCCCGGCCAGGACCGGCATCGCCGCGAAGTTATTTACTCCATTTTGCAGTTTCTGCGCATCCCTTCACTGCTTCTAGCTGGTGTCATGGTGTATGCCTGGCATTGGTGGATAGCCGCCGCCCTCGTCGTGGGCGTCACCTTCCCGCTTCCCTGGATAGCCGTGGTCATCGGCAACGGGCGGGGACAGAAGAAGGACAAACGCGACAAAGCGGTCTACAAGCCCGCGCTCGCCCGACAGATGGCGCAGGCACGGCGCGAACAAATCACCAGCGGTGCTCATGGCGAACTTCCCGACGCGCCCACATCGGAGGATTCCCCCTCAGACACGAACGCGGAGAGTTCAACGACCAACACAATTGAGCACGAAGATTAAGAAGTCACCGTTTCCTTCCCCAACTATCAAAGGATATTTTTTGTGAGCACCCAACAGCCCTCCCCTTTCGGCCCGGCGATGAACCCGGACAACCCCATCGCAGACGTTGCGGAGGAACTAGCCCACGTCTTTGCTGAGGCAGGGTTCAGCGCGGACGGTATCGCGGGACACCTGGGGCCGGAGTACACCGAAGCGCTACATCGCGGCGAGCCAGCCGCCGTGGCACTAGGAGCAAGCGGTGATTCCCGCCTGGACCACCTCATTCGGATCTTCCTGCTGCACGAACACGTAACGGCCACGCTGCTTTCCGACGTCCTCGGCGCACGCCTAGCCACCCGGCTGCTCGATTGTGGCGCAGTGCTTACCGACGAGCACGGCACCGCCTACGTGGCTTATGACATTCGGCCACACGTCATCGTGGGTAAGAACCGCATCGTGTTTTCCGATGTTGATGCCTCCCTAGTGGATCACGTGCCCGGCCCCGAGCACGTGTTGGGGGTAGGCTCTGCCAGTCTTTCCCTCTTGCACTCGACCCCGACCACACCCGTGTCCTCAGTACTAGACCTGGGCACGGGTTCTGGCGTACAAATCCTTGGGCAACTGGAGTCTGCTGAAAGAATTGTTGCGACAGACGTTCACGAGCGAGCCCTCCACCTTGCCCGCGCTACCGTCGCTGCTGCAGGCGCAGAAAACCGTGTTGAGCTTCGCCAGGGTTCTTGGTTCGAGCCCGTGCAGCACGAGAGCTTCGACCGAATCGTTGCTAATCCTCCGTTCGTGGTGGGCTTGCCCGAGGTGGGCCACGTGTACCGGGATTCCGGCCTCAATCTGGATGGAGCAAGTGAGCTTGTCATATCGCAAGCTGTGGAGCACCTCAACCCAGGGGGCACCGCACACATTCTCGCTGCGTGGGTACACCAAGGCGACAAGTCTTGGCAGCAGCGGGTTGCCTCGTGGCTGCCGGATACCGGCGTGGCCGCGTGGATCATTCAGCGCGACGTCGCGGACCCCGCGCTCTACGTCTCCACGTGGTTGAGCGATGAATCCGTGGATGTTCGCACCGCCGAAGGCCAGGAGCGTTCGCGCCGTTGGCTGGAGCATTTCCGCGATCATGATGTCACCGGCATCGGGTTTGGTTTCGTGGCTATCCAGCGCATCGCAGACGACGAGCCCTCCGATATTTTGGCGGAGACCATGGCGCAGCCAGTCATCGATCCGCTCGGGCCCGAAGTGGAGGAATACTTCGCTCGCATTGAATGGCTACGCAACCTGGTGCCGGGTGAGCTGGAAACAAAGCATGTGCAGCTGCGCCCAGGCGTCGCCCGCGAAGACGTTTCACTGCCCGATACGAAACTTGGCATGGGCTTTGAGCGCGCAGCACTTCGGCTCAGCCGCACCGACGGTCCGCGCTGGCAGCATGACGTCGACGAGCACCTCGCGGCGATCGTCGCCGGGCTCAATCCCCACGGGCTGAGTATTGGGGAGACCATCGAGCTCTATGCCGCCGCGCAGGGCTTTGAGGAATCCGAGTTGGTTAGCGCCGCGCTTCCAGCCATTGTGGATCTCATCCGCCATGGGCTACTCATCCCTACGGAATTGTTGGCATTTAGCAACACTGAGTAGCCCCTCCTTTCCCTCAAGCCCCTCGCGTTTGTCATCTGAGAAAGAACTCCTCCCCAGAAAGGTCGTGTACTCCCTCCCATGCGTGCTGTCTTAACCCGCGTTTCCGAAGCTACCGTCACCGTAGACAACGACGTTGTCGGCTCTATTTCCTGCCCGGATACCGGCGGCGTCTTAGCGCTCGTCGGTGTTTCTCGCGAGGACGTCGCGGCAGGATCTGACTCCGGCACTACTGAAGGACCAACCTTGGAGGAGCGGATGGACACGATGGCGCGCAAGATCGCTGAGCTGCGCATCCTAGAAGGCGAGACCAGCGTGGCCGACAGCGGTGCTCCTGTTCTGGTGGTAAGTCAGTTCACCCTCTACGGACGAACAGCCAAAGGCAGGCGCCCATCGTGGTCAGATGCCGCACCGGGTGAAGCCGCGCAGCCGGTTATCCAGGGAGTTGTCGCTCGCCTTCGCGAGCGCGGAATCACTGTGGAGGAAGGCCGCTTTGGAGCGATGATGCGCGTCTCCTCCGTGAATGAAGGACCGTTTACCGTGCTTGTTGAGGTCTAGCTTCGGCGCGCCTCCCCCAAAATGGCCTAAAACCTCCCACACATCCCGGGTGATTAAACATTTTTGGGGCCGTGGGAACTATCTGACGCGAAGGTCCGTTGTAGGGGATGAACCAAGCCGCAACTTAGGAGGCATGAGATGGCCACATCATCCGCTGCTAGCGTCCAGGACGAGGACGGACAGGAAGTTGACCGCGGCTCACGCCGTAACCAGACCAATGACAATCCCTCCGCGGACTTGGTCCGCGTTTACCTCAATGGAATCGGCAAGACTGCGCTGCTGAGCGCCGAGGACGAGGTTGAATTGGCACAGACCATTGAGGTTGGCCTCTACGCCGAGTACAAGCTTGCCAATGCTGAGAAGCTAACTCGCGCGGAGAAGCGTGACCTGAAGATCTTGGCCCGCGAAGGTAAGAAGGCACGCTCCCACCTCTTGGAGGCAAACTTGCGCCTCGTGGTCTCCCTGGCCAAGCGCTATACCGGCCGCGGCATGCCGCTACTGGATCTCATCCAGGAGGGTAACTTGGGCCTGATTCGCGCTATGGAGAAGTTTGACTACGCCAAGGGCTTCAAGTTCTCCACATACGCAACCTGGTGGATCCGCCAGGCCATTACCCGCGGCATGGCTGACCAGTCCCGGACAATTCGCCTCCCCGTGCACCTGGTTGAGCAGGTTAATAAGCTTTCGCGTATCAAGCGCGAGATGTACCAATCCCTAGGCCGCGAGGCTACGAACGAGGAGCTCGCAGAGGAATCGGGAATCGAAGAGTCCAAGATCGAAATGCTGCTGCGCCAGTCCCGCGATCCTGTCTCCTTGGATATGCCGGTGGGCACCGATGAAGAGGCTCCACTGGGAGACTTCATCGAGGATGCCGAGGCAACGGACGCCGAAACCGCCGTGGTTGCTTCCATGCGCCACTCCGATATCCGCTCCGTCATTGGTTCTTTGGAGGAGCGCGAGCAGGACGTCATCCGTTTGCGCTATGGCTTGGACGATGGGGTTCCGCGCACCCTCGACCAGATTGGCCGCAAGTTCGGTCTCTCCCGCGAACGCGTTCGCCAAATTGAACGTGAGGTCATGGCCAAGTTGCGCGAAGGCAACCGCGCCGATCGCCTCCGCGAATACGCACTCTAAATCTCTTATTCGAATCCTGGCATGAGCCATCGAGCCAGCTACCTGCTAGCCCAGCTGAAACAGCATTGTGGGTTATGGCGGTCAGTGCTCGGTGGCTTTCGTCGTTCCACATGGTCCCGCGAGGTTGCTGTACCCTCCCGTCGAACCCCGCCGGAAGCACAGCGCTGCGCGCTCTATACTTTCGACGAATGCGCTATTGTTTAAGTTATTCTCTTAATACATCCTTATTACCGCGTCTAAACCTATGTGGCTACGCACCGCCCACAACGCAGAAAGGTAAGCCCACGTGAGGGACCTAGTTGACACCACGGAAATGTATCTGCGCACCATCTACGAGCTCGAAGAGGAAGGCATCACTCCCCTCCGCGCTCGAATCGCAGAGCGTTTAGAGCAGTCTGGGCCGACCGTATCCCAGACCGTGGCTCGTATGGAGCGCGATGGCCTGCTCCACGTGCGCACTGATCGCAGCCTCGACCTCACCCAACAGGGCCGCGAACTGGCAACCAACGTCATGCGCAAGCACCGCCTAGCTGAACGTTTGCTCACAGACGTCCTTGGCCTGGATATCGACAAGGTCCACGACGAGGCTTGCCGGTGGGAACACGTCATGAGTGAAGAGGTAGAAAAGCGCGTCGTCGCGGTATTGGAGGATTCCTCGCGCTCACCATTCGGCAACCCTATCCCAGGCTTGGCACAGTTGGGCACGACTCCGGTGGAGCTCGACTTGGGAACCCGCGCCATCGACCTTCCCACGGGGCAAGAAACTGAAGCCACCATCGTGCAAATCAATGAGGTTTTGCAGGCCGATAGCTCGACCTTCGATGATCTTTATTCCTGCGGAATCCAAATCGGTTCGCAGGTGACGGTGGTCAATGAGAGCGGAACCATTACGCTGACGACGAAATCTGGGCATACCGTCGAGCTTGTCGACGATCTCGCCCACGCCATCCGAGTTAAGGAGAAGTAAGACGATGAAGCTGTTAGTTACCGGTGGTGCCGGATATGTCGGCAGTGTGTGCGCGGCAGTCTTGGTTGAAAAAGGCCACGACGTCACCATCATCGATAACTTCTCTACCGGCAACCGCGAGGCCATCCCGGAGCAGGCGCGTCTCGTTGAAGGCGACGTCGCTGATGTCGCTCGTGACGTGTTGTCTGAAGGTGGATTCGAGGGCGTGCTGCACTTCGCGGCGCGTTCCCTCGTCGGTGAATCCGTTGAAGCCCCCGCTGACTATTGGCAGCATAATGTCGTAACCACGCTGACGCTCCTGAACGCCATGCGGGAATTCGAGGTCACAAACCTCGTCTTTTCCTCGACCGCGGCGACCTACGGCGAGCCAGCGCAAGTGCCAATTACGGAGTCGATGCCTACGCAGCCAACGAATCCCTACGGCGCCTCCAAGCTCGCAATTGACTACATGATCACGTCCTATGCCACTGCCTACGGCCTTGGGGCGACCTCCTTGCGCTACTTCAATGTCGCCGGAGCCTACGGCACCATTGGAGAAAACCGCGAAGTAGAAACCCACCTCATTCCCCTTGTCCTGCAGGTAGCGCTGGGGCACCGCGACAAGATTTACATCTTCGGCGATGACTACGACACCGCCGACGGCACCGCGGTCCGGGATTACATCCACATCCGAGACCTGGCAGAGGCCCACGTCCTAGCGCTGGAGAGCAACGCCGCAGGAACGCACCGCATCTACAACCTTGGCTCCGGGGATGGCTACTCCGTCAAACAGGTCATTGAGGCCTGCCGCGAAGTAACCGGTCACCCCATACCGGCTGAGCTTGCACCTCGCCGCGCTGGAGATCCCGCAACACTCGTGGCCTCCTCGGAAAAGATCAAATCCGAGCTCGGGTGGAACCCCAGCCGCACCGATCTAACCACCATCGTGACAGACGCGTGGAACTTCACCCAGCAGCTCGGCGAGCGGGCACATTCTGCGCATCGCTAGCCGTATCCTCTGAATGCTCCTCCCCTTCCCCTATAGCGTTTTCATAGGCTTTGAGGGCGCCTGTATGAATTGAGTCCCGAATCTTTTCGTGCAGGCCATGACGGTATGCCTGGCACAGGAGTGAGCCTAGGCGGTGGCTGGGAAATTCTTCCACGACGAGCTGCAATGCAGGACCGGCGAGGATATCCCACTCCTGTTCCAGCTGCGCCAGCGCAAAGAGAGTCAGCGCGTTTGCCCGCAACTCGCCGCCGAATGTCCGCGCCGCCGCCAGAAGGAGATTCGCTCCCGTTTCGCCCGACGTCGCGCACACGTCCACGACAAGGTCGCGTGTCCACGTCGTCGACAGCCACACAGCACAGGTTGCCAGCAGCTCACTGTCCTGCTCAGCCTCCTCCACCGACGCCACCTGGTGAAGCGCCCACCGAGCATCGTCGAGCAAGTGATCCAAGAGGTCCTTTCGTTTCTTTCCCCGCGCAGCTGCTACCTGCGCACGATACTGCGTCGCCGCATCTCGCGCTTGCCGCGCCAAGGCATCGGCTTCGGCAGTATCCAGATACTGGTTCCCTGCGGCAAAGACAGCAAAGAACTCCTCCCTATTGAGCTCCGGTACAACATTGTGGTCGACGCAAGAGCGCATCGAGGGGGCGTCGGTCAGCGCCGGAATTGTCCCCTCAACCCACTTCTTCATTGGCCCGCTTCCATCCGCGTTGACGGTTCCATGAAGCAAGACATAAGCCTCATGTTTGGTGATTTCCCGGGTATGCCACGCAGCGTCGACCTCCAGCCCGTCCTCGGCGCGGTCTAGGCCATATAGCCAGTGAGCCACCTCCCTGAGCTCAGTGAGGGGACGATTCGAAATAAGGAATGCGAACACACCTTCGCGGGCGTGTTCGGCCAGTAGCGGCGAGATGTCCGCTACTGCCCCTTGGGCATCTGCGATGTCGACGCGAGCAAGCGGGCCCATGGCTGGGCCTCGCGGGGTGGTATCGATAGCCATGAAAACCACCGATTCAGTGGGATAGAAGCCTAGGAGGCCAGGGATGTTTGCGAGGAGGTGACCTGGGGTCGTTATCGGTGGAGTGCGGTCTGTATGCGTTGAGAGTGTGTTCATACCCTGTAGCCTGAACCACACCTACCTCGGTTCGCTAGAGCACTAAGACCGTCCACGGCACATCTGTGGATAACGAGTCCGGGCTAGTGCGCAGTCCACTGGAAGTAGCCCGGTTTTCCACACCCAGCAAGTGGAATCCTGGCACAACCAGCCTCCATATGGCATGCTTGAACGATCATCACTGGTTCCCTGCGGGAGCCCCCGCGCGTACAGACCAGCTTCGCGTTCGCCCCGGACGCCCAGTCGCCTCTGGGAATAGGCGGTAAGCCTTAAGCGTTGCATGTCACAGAACACTGATTGAGGTCGTACGCTCGAGAACAAGCACACGGCTAGAAGGAGGAGTCACAACCATGCAGGAAGAACAGCGCCGCATGTACGAGCTGGAGTACCCCGCTCCAGTGGTCAAGGATGATTCCACTCCAGGCGCAGGCCCCACAATGATCGTTGCCATGAATGGCTACGCCGATGCAGGCCAGGCCGTTGAAGCCAGCGCTGATCACCTCAAAGCCGCGTTGGAAAACCGCCAGCTGGCCTCGTTTAATAACGACGAACTCATTGACTACCGTTCACGCCGCCCTGCCGTCACTATCGACCATGACCGCACCGTGGAGATTGAGAACACGGATTTGGGCATCAAGGTATTGCGGGATAATTCCGGCACGCCTTTCTTGCTACTGTCCGGACCGGAACCGGACTTGCGGTGGGAGGCCTTTACGGATGCGGTAGTGAACTTGGTTGAAAAGTTCGATATCAAGAACACCATCATGCTCTACTCCGCGCCCATGCCGGTGCCACACACCCGCCCCACGGTGGTCACTGCGCACGGCAATGCCCCGGAACTCCTTAACTCTATGGTGCGCATGGAATCCACCATGATGGTCCCCGGCGCAGCCGCCCTGTATATTGAGCGTGCCTTGGATAAGAAGGGCCGCCGCGTGGCCGGCTATACCGCGCATGTGCCGCATTATCTGGCGGCCTCGCCTTATCCAGCGGCCACGCTCCGTCTTCTGGATTCGGTTGCCTCAGCCGTCGACCTCAACATTCCCTTGGGTAGCTTGGAGGCAGACGTGGCTCGCGTCAACCAGCAGCTCGAGGAGCAGGTGACGGATTCTGAAGAGATCGCGGGCGTGGTCCGCCAGTTGGAAGAGCAGTACGACGCTTATATGGAGCGCTACCGTTCCCGCCATCCGCAGGCCATTATGCCGGGTGAAGAGCACATGCCTACGGGCGAGGAGATCGGGGCTGACTTCGAGGCTTTCCTTGCCGGGCTCGATGACAACCCGGATATCCTCTCTGAAGACATCGACGACCGCGAGGATAACTACGGGCGAGACGAGGGCCCCGGCTCAGACATGGACGATGACGTCTAACCTCAGATAAGCTCAACACGCCGCGGCTGTCGAGGGTCTCGGTCGTTCACAGCCGCAGGGCGGAGACTTATACTCTAAGGCTTTCGCCTAAGGTGGGACGGGTGAACCTTTCTCAGATGTTGCCCGATCTCGCCGAAGTCCCCGAGCCGATGGTTGATGAGGCCATCTGGGACACGTTTTTATCGTGGACCTCCGGCCGTGGAATCTCGCTGTACCCGGCGCAGGAAGAGGCCTCTTTAGCTATCCTCGCGCAGGATAACGTCATCTTGGCCACGCCTACCGGGTCCGGTAAGTCCATGGTGGCCAATGCCGCCCACTTCATAGCTTTAGCGCGAGGGCAGCGCAGTTTTTATACCGCACCTATCAAGGCCTTGGTGAGCGAGAAATTCTTCGCTCTCTGTGAGATTTTTGGCCCAGAAAACGTTGGCATGATGACCGGCGATGCCACCGTGAACGGTTCCGCTCCCATCATTGCTGCGACCGCTGAGATTGTGGCGAATATTGCGCTACGCGATGGCTCAGAAGCTGCCATCGATCAGGTGGTCATGGATGAGTTCCACTACTATTCTGAGCCGGATCGCGGTTGGGCCTGGCAGGTTCCGCTGTTGGAATTGCCGAAGGCACAGTTCTTGCTCATGTCCGCGACCTTGGGCGATACGACGTGGCTGGAGAAGGACTTAACTGAGCGCACCGGACGCACGACGACGCTCGTGGCTGGGACAACCCGCCCAGTCCCGTTGGACTTCTCTTACGTCTTTTCCGCAGTCCATGAAACCATCGAGGATTTGCTCGCTGGTGGCAAGGCTCCTGTCTACGTTGTCCACTTCTCCCAGCGCGAGGCCTCAGAGCGCGCGCAAGCATTGACGTCGCTGTCAAAGATCATCACCCCAGAGGAGAAGGAGTCCATTGCCGCTGAGCTCGCGGGATTCCGATTCACCACGACGTTCGGCAGGGACCTGTCTAAGCTGCTTCGCAAGGGAATTGGTGTGCACCATGCCGGCATGCTGCCGAAGTATCGGCGCTTGGTGGAGCGGCTGGCCCAAAAGGGTCTACTCAAGATCATTTGCGGAACGGATACCTTAGGTGTTGGCATCAATGTTCCGATCCGCACGGTGTTGATGACGGGCCTGGCCAAGTATGACGGAACCCGTCAGCGGATCCTCAAGTCCCGCGAGTTTCACCAGATTGCCGGTCGCGCCGGCCGCGCAGGCTATGACACGGAAGGCACGGTCGTCGTAGAGGCGCCGGAGCACGAGATCGAAAACGCCAAAGCGCGGCGGCGCGTGGGCGATGACCCGGCGCGCCTAAAGAAACTGAAGAAGAAGTCCGCGCGCGACGGTGAGGTCTCTTGGTCGGAGCAGACCTATGCCCGGCTTATCGACGCCGAACCGGAGCAGCTCACTTCCCAATTCCGGGTCTCCAATTCCATGCTGCTCAATGTGCTCGCCCGCCACGGCAACGGTTACGAACACCTAAAACACCTGCTGCGTACGAGTCACAACACGCGTGCGCGCCAGAACGAAGACATCTTAACGGCGCTGAGCCTGTTTCGAGGGCTTCTCAATTCAGGCGTGGTCCAAAAATCCACCAAGGGTCTCGACATCTATGGACGCCCGTACCACGTGGTGCGGGAAATGCCGCGCGATTTCGCCTTGAACCAACCTTTGGGGCCCTTCGCGTTGGCGGCACTCACCTTGCTGGATCCGGAATCGGACACCTATGCCCTCGACGTCATCTCGGTCTTCGAGGCGGTGCTCGATGATCCTCGCCAAGTCCTAATTGCTCAGCAAAAGCAACGCCGTGGCGAGGAGATCGCGGCGCTCAAAGCAGACGGGGTGGACTACACCGAACGCATGGCCATCGTGGAAGACATCACCTGGCCGAAGCCACTCGAAGAGCTCTTGGAGCAGGCCTACGACACTTTTTGCGAAACCAATCCTTGGGCCAAGGAATTTGAGCTGCGTCCTAAGTCTGTGGTTCGCGACATGCTAGAGAGCGCCATGACCTTCTCCGACCTTGTCGCCACCTACGGACTCGCCCGCTCTGAAGGCGTCATCCTGCGCTACCTCACTGATGCTTGGCGCACGCTCAAGCAGTCGATCCCTGCCGAGTTCCTTACCGAGGAGCTCGAAGACATCATCGTCTGGCTCGGAGAACTTATCCGCCAGGTTGATTCTTCGCTCGTCGACGAGTGGGCTGAAATGGCCGGCGAGGACTCCCCCATTTCCCAGGCGGATTTGGACCGCGAATTGGCCTTCGGCGTTGAGGATCCCACCGCCTTGACAGCCAATCAGCGCGCCTTTGGCATCATGGTGCGCAACTACTTCTTCCGGCTCGCGCAGCTCTTTGCCTTGGAGAAGGAAGATCGCTTGGCAGATTTGTTGGATTATTTGGAGGAGATCCCCGACTTTGGCCAAGCTCTCGATGACTACTTCGATGACTACGATGACATCGATACTGGGCCAGCAGCACGGGGGCCGGAGTACTTTGTCCTGGACAAGGGCGACAAGGGCTCAGGGGCTCGTGGCGTCGGGGGTTCACGATCGTGGACCGTCCGGCAGATCCTCAAGGACCCAGAGGGGGACAACTCCTACCACATCGTTGGCACTGTCGATTTGGATGCCTCCGATGAGGCTGGTGAAGTCCGGCTGTCCGAACTACACGTGGAATACTAGGGAATTTAAATACACCCTTCCTTTGTTATTATTCTCCGTCAACCGCATATTATGCGTATGATTGGGGAATGAGCACGCCACAGCAGATCGACGAACGCCAGCTTTCCCCCATCCCCCACGCCAGCGCCGCGCCCGCGGCCGAGCATCTCGCTCTCGGATCCTTCACCATGAAGGTTCTCAACGGCATCTCGATCGCCGTCGTCGTGTCGCTCGTCCCGCAGGCCTTGCTCGGCGAGTTGGCCAAGGCGCTGCTCCCCTTCTGGTCCGGCGCGTCCACCGTAATAGCGCTGACGGGTCTAGCCGCCAGCCTTTTACCTGTGATGATTGGTGTCCTCGTAGGCATCGAATTCAAGATGACACCGATTCAGACCGCAGCCGTGGGCATTGCTTCCTTCTGCGGCTCCGGGGTGGCCACCGTCAATCCCGAAGGCGGCTTCTTCCTCAAAGGCACCGGGCTCGTCATCAACTCTGGATTAACCGCAGCCATGGCAGTTGGTTTGCTCCTCTTCATCGGCGATAGGCTCAAGAATTACTCCATCTTGTTGCTTTCCACCATCGTGACGCTCGTTGCGGGCAGCATCGGATGGGTCGTCACCTTCCCCATCGTCAAGGTCTTTACGCTGTGGCTTGGTGACCTCGTGAACGGTGCGACAACTTTGCAGCCGGTCCTCATGGGCATAGTCCTCGCCGTTCTTTTTGCAGTCATGATCGTCTCCCCAGTCTCCACCGTCGGCATTGCTACCGCCATCTTTATCGACGGCATCGCCTCTGGCACCGCCAACCTCGGGGCCGTTGCCGCAGGTTTCACGCTCCTCGTTGCCGGCTGGCGCGTAAACGGCTTCGCCACCTCCATCCTGCATGTTCTGGGCTCTCCCAAAGTGCAGATGGCCAATATGTTGTCCAAGCCGGTCACCTTCCTTCCCGTCATTTGCTCCGCCGCAATCCTGGGCGCAGTTGGTGGCGCTCTAGGGATCTCGGGCACACCAATCTCCGCCGGTTTCGGAATTTCCGGACTCATGGGCCCGCTGGCGGCTCTCAATTACGAAGGGTGGGGATGGAGCGCCGGCAACGTGATGATCATTACCTTCGTTTATGTCGTACTTCCCCTCGCCCTTGCGCTGCTCTTTTGCTGGCTCTTTGAAAAGGTTCTGCACTTAACCAAATCTGAATACTTTTCCCTCGATTTCAAGTAGCGACATGGGGAGTACAGTGGGCGCCACTATGACTAACCCAAAATCCCCAGCCACCAGCATC
Organism: Corynebacterium intestinale; assembly: GCF_023574125.1. Classification (NCBI taxonomy): domain Bacteria; kingdom Bacillati; phylum Actinomycetota; class Actinomycetes; order Mycobacteriales; family Corynebacteriaceae; genus Corynebacterium; species Corynebacterium intestinale. The sequence continues at coordinate 5,576 of NZ_JAMKFF010000011.1, read as the reverse complement.
CACCTTGCCGGCGTTAGTTTTGAGACGCATGAGGACTCAGTCACTGTGCATTGGCTCCTCGGAGGCATGCCCCACCACCGTGACGTCGTCTTTAAGCTGCACACCCTCGACCTTCAGCTCATCGCCCACTTCGAGCAAGCCAACCTCAGCTCGATGGAGATCGCTTCATACGGAGAAGACACGAGGGACGCCCACCGTCCAGTTGATTATCAATACAACTACTCCCCCGAGGCACTCGCAATCACGCTGCCCACCGCCCACTTTGATCTCAAAGAGGAAGTCTTCACGATGGGCCTGTCAGTGGACGGCATCCCCTGCGGTGAGTGGACTGGAACGATTACCTAAGCCTTCACTCCCTACACACAGCGAAGCCTATACACGCTTTACAGGACTCTGACCAGCGACGATACTGGAGTAAGAGCAGTTCTCTAGGAGTCAGGAGCTGGAAATGGCACACCATGTCAATGAGCCCCATGGCGATTCACACAACGCGCGGTTAAATTCCCTTCGGGCGGGAGTTCTCGGCGCCAATGACGGCATCGTCTCCGTCGCTGCACTTCTGCTCGGCGTCGTGGGGTCGGGGGCGTCGGCAAGCGCCATCCTCACCGCCGGCTTGGCCGCAACCGTATCGGGAGCCGCGTCGATGGCGCTGGGAGAATACGTCTCGGTGTCAGCGCAGCGTGACTCCGAACGGATGATGATAGATAAGGAGACTCGCGAACTGGCAGAGCTCCCTGAACAAGAACACGCCGAACTCGTATCCATGTTGGCTGACTACGGCATGAACACCGCTACCGCAGACACCGCCGCACATGAGATCGCCGCCAAAGATAGGCTCTTGGAGGCACACCTGAGGCTGGAAATGGGCATCGATGGTGAGGACCTGACAAACCCTTGGCACGCCGCTTTCTGGTCGGCAGTATCTTTCCTTGCCGGTGCAGCGCTGCCCCTCCTGTCAATCTTTATAGCCCCGATGAGCATGGCCGCAGCAGTCGTAGCCGTGATCACTCTCATTGCCCTGGCGATTACGGGCTACGTGTCTGCTCGCCTCGCAGGTACGAATGCCGCACGTTCCGTCTTCCGCCTCGTCATTGGTGGAGCGCTCGGGCTAGCCATTACCTATGGCATCGGCGTTGCCTTCGGCGGGGTCATCGGCTAGAAGGCCGCAAACCGCCCCCAGCCCTTTGAGACACAAAAAGTCCCACTCCCCTGTACATAATCACGGGAGTGGGACTTTCTATCGTGCGCCTAAGAAGGCATGCTGTTTATCTACTCAGCGGAGCGCACAGCCTCAGCCTGCAGCGCCTGCGCCACAGCCTGAACGACGCCTGCGACCTTGACGCCTTCCCAAATCTGCTCCTTGGTCACGCCCTCCTCCAACAGAGTATTGGCGTGTGCAGTCAAGCAGTGCTCGCAGCCATTGATAGCAGAGACAACGGTGCTCCACAGCTCAAACGTTGCCTTGTCTACGCCAGGCTTAGCAATGATATTCATGCGCAGACCAAACTTGACCTGAGCGAAATCATCGCCCAACCAGCTCTTTGCGCGGTAGGCCACGTTGTTCATAGCCATCACCGTGGCGGAGCCGAGAGCTGCGTCAACTGCCTCTTCACTGAGCTGCTCGCGGGCTTCCTCAAGAATCTCCTTCAGGACCAGATCATTACGGGTGGCGGCCGCAGCAGCGACCAAGCTGCCCCACAGCTGCTCCTCATTCAGCTCGGTCGTACGCGTCAGCGTACCGATGTTGAGCTTCTGATCCTTGGCATACGCCGGAAGTGCGGACTTCAGGTTGTCGATGGACACTGAGTAACTCCTTTATGGTTGGACGGTTGTGCTTAGCGATGTCTTACAGTGCGGACTGAACGACCTCAAGCTTGTCGATGTTCTTCGTCGGGTCATTAGCCTCCCAGTTGCAGGCACAAACCTCTTCGGACTGCAGCGCATCGAGCACGCGCAGAACCTCATCAACGTTGCGGCCGACAGCGTCCGGGGTCACGGACACGAACTGGATAACACCGTCCGGGTCAATGATGAAAGTTGCGCGGTCAGCAACGCCGTCGGCGTTCTCCACACCGAGGGCGCGGATGAGGTCGTGGCGAATATCAGAGAACATCGGGAACGGGACTTCCTTCAGCTCCGGGTGGGTTGCACGCCAGTTGAAGTGCGCAAACTCATTGTCGGTGGAGCCGCCGAGGATCTGGGTATCGCGGTCCTGGAATTCCTCATCCAGCTTGCCGAAGGCTGCGATCTCAGTCGGGCACACAAAGGTGAAGTCCTTCGGGTAGAAGAATACAACCTTCCACATCCCCTGGTACTTGTCCAAAGACACCTGCTCGAAGTAATCCTCCGGCTGGTTAGCGTTGACGTCGTGGAGGTCGCCGCCCTTCAGCGCAGTCAGTTCGAACTCTGGGAACTTCTCACCAACGGTCAAGATAGGCATAGAAGATTCAACTCCTTCAATAGTCACAACAATGCACAAAAGTGATGCAAATCTCTACGACCGCACACCATTTTGCCTTTTAGCTGGTACGCAGCCGCTCGCTTGTTAAGTATGCCACGAACCCCCCTCGCACGTCAATAGGCCTGACGAATTAGAGATGTTAGAGTTATAGGCATGAACAATAAGGAGTATCGCCCAACCCTCGCCCAGTTGCGCACCTTCGTCATGATTGCGGAGAACAAACACTTTGGCTCCGCGGCCGCCAAACTCGATATCTCCCAGCCTTCGCTCTCCCAAGCACTCGTCGCCCTCGAACAAGGCTTGGGCGTCCAGCTCATCGAGCGCTCTACCCGCAAAGTCATCGTGACGTCCACCGGCGAGGCGCTCCTCCCCTACGCCAAGGCAACGCTCGAAGCTTCCGATGCCTTCCTCAGCCAAGCCCACGGTGCAAGCGGTACGTTAACTGGCCCCCTCACCATCGGAATCATCCCCACCATCGCGCCCTATATTTTGCCGGGGCTGCTGAAATCCATCAGCGAAACCTACCCCGATCTAGAACCACGCTTCGTCGAGGAGCAGACTCAACACCTGTTAGACAAGCTGCGCGAGGGCAACCTGGACCTGGCTATTGTTGCTTTGCCCACCGAGGCCACCGGGATGGTCGAGACTCCTCTCTATAGCGAATCCTTTACCGTCGTAACACCGGCAGGGCACCCGCTCGCGGGGCGTGAGGATCTCACGCTCGAAGAGCTTGCAGACCTTGACCTTTTGCTGCTTGACGACGGCCACTGCCTCCGCGACCAAGTCCTCGACCTATGCCGTCGTGCCAAGGTGAACCCCTCCGAAGCCACCAATGCCGTCACCCGAGCATCATCGCTGACTACTATCCTGCAGCTCGTCATGGGGAATCTAGGCACTACCCTTGTCCCTGAATCAGCGCTCGCAACGGAATGCCAAAACCCGCAGCTTGCGGTCGCCCGTTTCGCCCCCACGGTAACGGCGGAGCGCCAGGTTGGACTCGTGTTCCGATCGTCTGCTGCCCGCGCTGATGAATTTCGTGCCTTTGGCTCTTTGGTCACCGCCGCCTTCCAGGACGCTGCGGAACGCTCCCGAGCCCTCTTCCCGGCCTCGTAATTCGAGCCCATTACGTTGTTAGCAGTTCCGCTTGAAGGAGCCCAGGATTCGTACTCCTAGCCCCATGCTGGGGCAGGCTATGTTTATCTGCGTTCCTTCTGCCTTGTGGCAGTGGAACTAGTCGCTGGCTTCGGTATGGCTTGTTTTCGTCCCTGTCTGAAAATGATCCGGGGGGTGATGCCGCCGAAGGCAGTGGTGATTCTCGCCTTACTACCCATGAAGATAGTTGGAAGGAAGTTGAGTGATATTCATGACTGGTTCAAGTTATCGATCAAGAGTATTTGGATATAATTTTAGTCGGATCGTACTTATCTTCGCAGTACTCTTATTGTGTGTCTACTTCTTGACCAGAAGAGATCAAACCGCCTTTATCACATGCGGTCTTTTAGTGTCTCTGGCAATTTTCTTTAATGTCGGGGTGTTGCTGAATGATGAAATCCTTCGGATTTCAGTTCTTGGCATTCCAGTTAGCAACGTTCGTTTGGAATCTCTGAAGGGGGCGGAGATCCTTCCCTCGGGCCCCATACTCGAATCCCAAACGTTTGGGGTTCACTTCCTGGATGGCACTATTTCATTCCATGCCGGTTCTGCAAATATCCTCCTACACCGCAATATCGGAAGACCCGTTCGCTTGACGGTTAAAGACCCAGAGGAATTTTTACACCTCCTAGCGGAGAACTCCGCTATTCGACCCGCTTCTCACAGTTAAGCCCCCGGTGCCGACACAACTGGCAACCAAAAGCGTACCTCGAAGAGCTACTCACTCAAGCATCACCCGATCCGACGCGTCAGATGCTCGGTGATTTCATCAACCAAATTCTATCTTCCCAAGACGATACTGTCGGCAGCGCTGACTACGGCACCACCAGCGACAACCGCGTCAACCACCGCAACGGCTACCGCCACCGACTACTGGATACACGGGTCAGCACCGTCGATGTGGCTATCCCGAAACTACGCCACGGTTCCTTCTTGTCTGACTGGCTGTTAGAACGACGAACCCGTAGCGAACGTGCCATGTAGATAAGCCTCTGGGCACTAAAGTACCCAGAGGTACTATGCAGTTGGCATGGACTGCGGAAGCTGCATTGACTGTCAGTAGCGCGAATACGAGGAGTGAAACATGGTAAATAGTTGGAGCATAACGTCTTTTGCCCATTACATGAATTCGCTTTTAAAGCGGTATTTTGCTCAAGAAAACCTCATTTCTTCCGGAGCTGTCGAGCTACGGGCAGCTTGGAGAACGGCTCAGTACGTCTACTGCGTATTCTCAGTAATGTCCACGAAAGGACTTGCGTATGTTGGCATGGAAATGCCCCCAATACCGAGTACTGGGGGAGTCTCATCGGAAGAAGATACTGCTGTCAAGGCCTGGGCAGATCAGCTTGCCGGTGATCCATTCGCCGGGGATTTAGACTACGGTTGCGGAGATAAAATAAAATGGCTCGGAACCGTTAGCGACAACACGCCTCAACGCTTTATAGAATTGAGGAGAGCGAAGGCAGACAAAAAGATGGGCACAGAGCTTTATATTCCACGAACCGGCCACGGTTAATCATTTACCCCCTGCCTCACCGCGCCTATTTTAATCTATGTTTTTCTCCATATTGAACCACTGGGGAACCACGTCGCTGCCATCATTGGACTCACGTAGCGGGAACATTGTCTTCACTCCACGTGGCTCTAGTCCTCCAGGGACCCACACTGTAGTTTCTATTACTGCTCGACCCTTATTGCCAATGGAGTTGTGAACATCCCAGTAGTCCCCGGTGATTGCCGGGGGAGAACGGAAAGTGTTCATGACTATCTCCATTCCGCCAGAGGATATGGTTCCGCAAGGTCGGTATACCGCAGAGCAAAAGGAGAAGGTGGTCCTTGAGTGTTCAGAAGACTGAAATGGTAGCGGTGTGGTGAGTATCTGGTAGCGCCTGAGTGAGTATCCGGTAGCGGTGTCTTACTCAGGCGTTGTTGGTGGTTATGTGTTGGTGGTGAGGCGCATGTT
>NZ_JAMKFF010000010.1:0-107998 GCF_023574125.1 Corynebacterium intestinale | reverse complement strand
AAACATGCGCCTCACCACCAACACATAACCACCAACAACGCCTGAGTAAGACACCGCTACCGGATACTCACTCAGGCGCTACCAGATACTCACCACACCGCTACCATTTCAGTCTTCTGAACAATCGGCATTTGATAACGACGCATTAGGAAACCAAGGAAGCCAAGGGCAAAGAGAAGCAGGAGGTCGACGATAGAAGAAGAAATCGCGTAAACACCCAGCATCGCGACGATGACGATGCCCGCATACAGGTAGTGGTTTGGAATGTAGAGCAAACGCGCCCACATTGGCGCTAAGAAGAGGTTCAACGCTAGCAATACAAACAGGGCAATGAATAGTGAAGCCAGTAGAGTCCACACCAAATTGCCGGAACGCTCAAAGAGCAAAGGTCCCGGTTGCATTCCGTACTGTTGGAAAGCAGCCAACAAGATCGCAGCTGTCGCAGAGGTTGGCAAACCAAGAGCAAGCAGGGTTCCCATCGCGGTTCCTGCCGTAGCATTTCCTGCGGCTTCCGGCGCAGCAAGACCACGGATTGAACCTGTCGTGCCGAATTCCTTATCGCCGTTGTGCTTAGCAATGCGCTTCTCGGTGCCATATGCCAAGAACGTGGGAACCTCAGCACCACCCGCTGGGATCATTCCGAACGGTGCGCCAAAAAGGGTGCCACGAATCCAAGCAGGCAACGCCTTCCTAAAATCCTTTCCTGAAAGACGAGCGATGCCACCGGTAGTCAGCTTGTGTGCTTCTGGTTCTTTTCGAATTCGGGAGGCGATATGGAAGACCTCTCCCAGTGCCAGCAATCCAACCGTGATGACGACAATATCGATGCCATCGAAAAGCCCAGGCTGGTCAAAAGTGAACCGTGAAGTTCCAGACGGTCCATCGATTCCTACGAGAGAAAGAGCGATACCTATCGAGAGCGCCCCAAGTCCCCTGATAACGGACTCTGACACCACGGAAGAAATTGCTACAAACGCAAACACGGCGAGCGCAAAGTACTCCGCGGGCCCGAATTGAGTCGCCATCTTCACCAAATAAGGAGACATGAAGACAACAATGATGGTGGAGAAAAGACCACCAACGAAGGCACCGATTGCAGCCGTCGCAAGCGCTTTTGCTGCCTGGCCATTCTTTGCCATTCGGTGACCTTCAAAGGTCGATGCAATGGCTGAAGACTGACCGGGCGTATTTAGCAGAATTCCCGCGGTTGAATCGCCAAACAATCCGCCGAAATAGACACCGGCAAACATAATGAACGAGGCCGTGGGGTCTAGCGCAAAGGTGATAGGCAATAGCAGTGCCACCGCCATGGAGGAACCAAGCCCAGGTAGAACTCCTACAGCCGTGCCAAGCACCGCTCCGATGAACACGAATAGAAGATTGTAAGGCGTTATGGCGGAAGAAAAGCCTTCAAACAAAAGTCCGAGCTGTTCCATTAGATGCCTCCTATAAATCCGGTCGGCAGTGTTAATCCCAAGAGGGCACCAAAAATGAGTTGAATGACGGACGCCACGATTAACGAAACCCAGATATCAAAAACTGGTCGCGTCGAGCCTAGGAAGTGCGATATCAGCCAGAACAGTGCGGCGGCAGCCAGCACCCAACCCAGGTAAGGCAGCGAAATAATAAAGCCCAAAACCGACGCTAAGACTGCGCCTAGGGTTTTCCAGTCAGAACTAACGATCGGTCGGGCCTTGGAATCGGTCGCTATCTCGGCATTCCCCTTCCTGCTATGCCGATTCAACAATTCCTCGTGCAAGAAAGAATCTTCACTGTGCTTCATACCCGCGAGGTCATGCAGCATGTCGATAGACATCTCGTAGACTCCCGAGTTGTCTAAAGCATCGGATTCTTGCTCAACTTCTGGACGACGAATAACGTCAAAAGCCAAGGCTATTGCAAATACAGCTGTCAGAACGCCCAAAAGCATGGGAGTAAATTGAGGCCCGGGTTTGCTTTCAGACATCACTTCCATGGTGAATGAACCCCAGATCAGAACCACGGCCACAATTCCCAAAAGCGCAACCATGACTAGTTCGCTGCGTCCGCGCAGCACGGAGCTTTTGTTGCTTTTCATTTCTACATTCCCAACTGTTCAATGAGTTCTTTGGTTCGCGCTGTTTCCTCATCGATGTAATGCTCGAGTTCATCCCCAGTCATGTAGGCATCCGTCCAACTATTTCGACGGACCGCTTCCTCCCAGGCTTCACTGCGATGCAATTCATCAATGATTTTCAGCAGTTCCTCTTCAGCGTCTTCGGGGATGCCAGGCGGGGCCAAGAAGCCACGCCAGTTAGACATTTCTACATCGATGCCCTGTTCTTTAAAGGTCGGCAAATCAGGTGCTGTCTCAATTCGTTCTCCAGATGAGATGGCGAGCGCCCGAAGAGTTCCGGAATCGACTTGGTCTGCAATTTCGTTATAGCCAGAGATTCCGATATCAGTCGTGTGACTCAAAAGAGAGTTCAGCGCTTCACCGCCTCCTGAATATGCAATGTAATTAGCATCTTTGGGATCTATTCCGATTTCTCCGGCGATAGCACCAGTGAGCAAATGATCAATGGATCCTAGGGATCCGCCCGATATCGAGACCCCCTTTGGATCCGCTCTCCACGCCGTGACAACATCCTCCAGCGTTTCGAAGTCAGAATCAGCCGGAACGACCAAAGCCGAGTAATCATCTGACATGCGTGCGAGCGGCACCACGTCCTTGAGAGTAGCTCCGCTCCCCTTCAGCTCAACGGCGCCTATCATGACTCCACCCGTAGTCATGATCGTTGATTCCTCCCCTTTCATTTGCACAAACTGTGAAAGCCCAATAGTTCCTCCAGCTCCAGGGATATTAACGACCTTTGCATTATTGACGAGGCTATCCGCGCGCAGGACTTGCTGAGCTTCCCGAGAAAACCCATCCCAACCGCCGCCAACAGCTGCGGGCGCAATAATTGTTAAATTCGACCGAGCCTCACCAACGCTCGCGCTGTTAGCCGACTGAAAAACTGCAGTTCCAGTTATTCCTACAGCGATTACTGCGGTTGCGGCTTGCAACGCATTAACCATGTCGCCTCCTTAGAATTGAACAATGACTCGCCATTGTCCTATGTCACTTACCGTTAGAGCTTGTGACTTGAAACATGTTTTTAAACTTTCTACCCGATTGCAGCTTTCAGCACAAGAGGTTGCATATTGTTCTCTTTTCTGCTTAGTTTGTATCTATTCTCAAACATTGAGATACATGCACACCATTGATGCTGGAAGGACACACATGCCGGACAATCTTTCAACCACTAGTCAAACTCTCGACGCCGACGTCATCGTCGTCGGCGGAGGAAATGCAGGCTTTAGCGCTGCCCACGCTGCTGCCGAACGCGGCCGAAAGGTCATTCTGCTAGAGCGTGGCGAGGGCGATAGGGCCGGTGGAAACTCCTACTTCACCGCCGGCGCAACACGAATCGCCCATAACGGACTTGACGATCTCAAGGATCTCGTCGAGTTCGACGAAAGACACGAAAACACAGTCGTGCCGCCCTACTCTCCAGACGAGTATCGCTCGGACCTAGAACGCGTCACCGAAGGACGCACTGACTCTCGGATGGCAGATATCCTGGTCAATGAAGCAGCCGATGCCCTTCGCTGGCTCAAGTCACTAGGGCTGAAGTACCGCTTGATGTATGAACGCCAAGCCTACAAGCGCCCAGATGGTTCATTCTTGTTCTGGGGCGGACTGCATGTTGGAAATGTTGACGGCGGAGTGGGACTGATTGCAGATCACACACGCGTTGCAGAAAACAACGGCGTAGACATTCGCTATGGAGTACGCGCTCTAGATCTCATTCTTGAAGATGGCAAAGTATGCGGAGTCATAGCTGAAACAGATGGTGAGCAATTCGCACTTCGCGCTGAATCCACCATTATCGCTTCAGGTGGATTCGAAGCCTCACCCGAAATGCGCGCCGAACACCTTGGGGAGCGTTGGGCACACGCACGAGTCCGCGGCACTCTCTACAACGTAGGCGACATGCTCAAGGCTGCGCTTAAGATAGGCGCCGCAAAGGGCGGCGACTGGGAGACCTGTCACTCCGTGCAGTGGGACGCAAACCCCGAGATTAATGAATCCAATATCGAGCTCACCAACCGTTTGACCCGACAGTCTTACTTCTTGGGACTACTCATCAACGATGAGGGTAAACGCTTCTTAGACGAGGGAGCAGACTTCCGAAACTACACCTACGCGAAGTACGGAAAAGTCATCCTAGAGCAGCCAAACTCAGTCGCTTACCAGATCTTTGACGCCGACCTTCGTCCCACTCTTCGAACCGAAGAATACGACATGCCCGGCATATCGGAGGTAAAAGCAGACTCCCTAGAGGAACTAGCGAAGCAGATTGGAATTGACCCAGACACCTTCGTAGCAACAGTTAACGATTTCAATGCGAACGTCAACGATGCAGAGTTCGATCCCACCATCAAGGATGGGAAGGCCTCATCGGTTACTCCACCAAAGTCCAACTGGGCAACGCCGATTGATAAGGCACCGTTTTATGCTTACCCGGTTACCTGTGGCATTACGTTTACCTTTGGCGGCTTGAAGGGCGATGATAACGGACGAGTTCTCAATGAATCTGGCGAAGTCATCCCGGGATTGCTTGCTTGCGGAGAAGCTCTTGGAGGTCTGTTCTCAACTAACTATCCTGGTGGATCAGGCCTTGCAGCAGGATGCGTCTTTGGTCGCCGCGCAGGTAGTGTTGCATAATTAGAAGTACATTGGCGTACAAACAGGCCCGGCCGCTAGGCCGGGCAATTCTTTTCGGAGGCTCTAGGAAATGCGCGAAGACATATTTGCCAAACTGCGCAGTGAAATACTGAACGGCACGCTTCCACCTGGCACTCAGCTTAAAGAAATACAATTGGCCAGTCGCTTTGGAGTATCGCGCACACCGGTCAGAGATGCCCTTTCCCGTCTCGAAGACTCAGGATTAGCAGAACGTGTAAATCGTGGCCTTCAGGTGCGAGGTCTGGATCCGGAGCAAGTGATCCAGGTTTACGATATGCGGATCCTCCTCGAAGTCGAAGCATCTGGTCAAGCTGCTCAAAACCGGAGCTTGAACGATATTCTCGCACTTGAAGCGCTCCTAGAAAGAGACAAAAACCTGAAGAAACCAACAGATGCTGAACTCATCCAAACCAACCTAGAGTTTCACCGTAACGTCTGGAAAGCTTCCCAAAACCCAGTACTTATCGATCTACTTGAGCGTCTAATGACGCATTTGGTTCACGCCCCAACGTCGACGTTAAGCGTAAATAACCGACAAAAGGAAGCCCTAAAGGAACATGCACGCCTGATCGAAGCCATAAATGATCGCGATGCTGCCGCAGCCCGTGAAATCGCTAAATTGCATTTCAGCACAGCCCGCGAAATCAGAATGGATCTGCTTCGCAAGGCTGCTTTCAGAGACGCTACACGGTAGCCATTTAAGTAATCCACAAAGAGCAATGACTCACACTATGCTGCCCCACGGCTCCAATGTCTTAACTGGATACCGCCCATCAACAGCAAAACGCTGGCACACCACCTGGGTGTCGTCGTTAATGTCTAGCTCTCCGATGTATTCAACGAACTCGGGTGAGCGCCAGAATTCTTCATGCCCGGCGCGCCATTCGCTGGCATCGGTGTAGCCCTCGCCCTCGGCGATGGCGTGCTCGTCGCTAACGTCGGCAAGCCGGCAGACCTGGACCTCGGTGGTACGGATGACGCACACCACGTTGTCGTGTGAGTCGAGGACGGCCTCAAGGGTACCCACGTCCTCGCACGGGTCGTGGTCGCGCGGATGCTCGGCCAACAAGGACGTCGTAGTGGTTTTCGTGCCGTTCAGAATGGCGGTGACGAGGGCGTCGCGAAGCGGGCCAGGGAAGGCGAACTCTCCGCGGAGCAGTTCCGCTATAGGTTTCAAAGCGTCCTGAGTCATACGTTTACAGTACGTGGCCAGTTAAATGTTGCTGAGTGAGTACGCGCTCGCTTTCTGTTCCGACCGGCCCGATGCTCGCTCCCCCAAACTCGCTTCATCCACGACGATGTCCGGGCGCATCCCTTGCGCCAAAGATGCTCCTTACAAAGAACTTGTAAACCAACTTCTTTCCCAATCGCTCCATGCCGCGCCACTGCCTCCTATTAATAGCGACGCAGGCCCTTCTTCAAACTTCAAAGCTCTTCATAAACTTCAAAGAATTCACAAAATTCATAAACTTCACAAGACTTCAAAAGCTCTGTGGTCTAGAGTGAGGGACATGAATCCGAAACACACCAACCCTTTTACGGCTACTCTCGGCGCCACTCCCCCGCTGTTGGTTGGCCGCAGCGATGCCATTCGTGATTTCGGTTTTGCACTCGATGAAGGCCCTGGTGCCCATGAGAGGATCTCACTCATCATCGGACCACGCGGCATCGGCAAGACAGTCCTTCTTAATGCCTTCGAAGACGAAGCGCTCGAGCGCGGTTGGCTCACGCTCAGTGACACTGCAACGACCGGTTTTGTTGAGCGACTGCGTAGCAGCATTATTCAGCTTCTGGCTAAGGAGAGGAAACAGCTCAAAGGCCTCAACGTCTCTATCCTCGGCATTGGAGGCGGGCTCAATTGGGATACCCGAGCTATCGCAGAGTCCACGTACTCGCTCCGCAATGCACTCAAGGATTTACTGGCCTATAAACGTGAGCTCGACCGGAAATCCCGCCAGGAGCCCGGTGGTGTTCTTGTAACACTGGATGAAATGCACCATCAACGCAGCCAGGAGCTCATAGAGTTCGGCGCCACGATTCAACATTTAGTTCGCGAGGGTGAGGACATTTCCGTTGTCATGGCAGGCATCCCGTCCTCAATTAGACCTTTGCTTTCCGGGAAGCTGAACAGTCGTGGCGACACCAATCCAGTTACCTTTCTTCGACGCGCTAACCGCATTGAGCTGGGCAGGGTCTCCGATTCGGATGTACGTGAAGCACTGGAGGAACCCCTTCACAGCGCCGCCACCTCATGGTCACAGGACGCTTTGGAAACCGCGGTTGAGGCGTGCCATGGATATCCATTCATGATCCAGCTCGTCGGCCAGTGCTCATTCAGGGAAAAGGAACGTACCGCTGACGGAGGTACCGAGATTTCTATCGACGCTGCCCGGCGCGGAGTCGCAACAGCACAGCGCAAGCTCGGCCAACTTGTTCATGAGCCAGCGCTGTCGGACCTCTCCCCCGTCGACCGAAGCTTTTTGGTCTACATGGCTCAAAGCGATGGCCCTTCCAAGATGGCGGACATCAAGGCACGCTTCAATAAGACTGATTCTTATGTAGGCAACTATCGCCGCCGGCTTCTCGACGCCGAAATGATCACCACCACGGGCCACGGCGAAGTCGATTTCGCCTTGCCGTACTTACGCGACTACCTCCGCGAGCACGCGGCAAGTCTCATAGCCGAGGACTTCGACGCCCAGTAGCGAGGCCTCCCTCGCCCTCGGACTGCACGCCACACCTACCCCCGCGCGTTTACATCTCTACTATTCGCGCAGAGTTTCCATTCCTCTCAAAGTTATTCATCCGGCTCGCCGGGAAATGCAGCACCTGCCAGCGTAGGTGTTGTCGCAGTGGCGGAGGAAGAGGCGTCGACAAGCGCGGCGTGGAACCTCACTATGTGCGCGCCGGAGCCGTGTGAATAAACGGGGATAATAGTATGCACACAGCCGCAAAACCTGCATCTACGTGGGCTTTCTTCGGCTTGCGGGAGCTTGAAAAAGTGCGAACTTTTCTTAGAATTGTCGTCTAGTTCACATGTCACCACCCGGGTGTCCCTACTCACCGCATTAGGGAATAACACGGCACACCCCGCCAAGAAAGGTTCACGCACATGACAACTCCCCCGCTGGGCGTTTGGTCCGAGGTTGGCAAGCTCCACCAAGTCATGGTGTGCGCGCCGGGGCTCGCGCACGAGCGGCTGACCCCTAGCAACTGTGGGGAGCTGCTTTTCGACGACGTCCTCTGGGTCGACGAGGCCAAGAAGCATCACGCAGAGTTCGTCGCCAAGCTGCGCAGCTACGGCGTCGAGGTGCTGGAGATGCACACGCTCCTGGAGGAAACCCTGGCCACCCCAGGCGGGCGTGATTTCATCCTGGACTTCAAGCTGCTGGATAAGAACGTTGGTGTCGGCATTGGTGGCGAGCTGCGCCACTGGTTCGAGAACATGTCTAATAAACGCCTGGCGGAGCTCCTCATCGGCGGGCTACCCTTCGCCGAAATCCCGGAAGGCCTGGGCCACGGAACTATCGACGCCATGCGAGAGGTCTACGGGCCTTCCGCGTTTGCGCTGCGCCCGCTGCCCAACACCCAGTACTCGCGGGATAACTCGGCGTGGATTTATGGCGGGGTCTCACTCAACCCCATGCGGATGCCGGCGCGCCACCAGGAAACGCTGCTGACCAGAGCGATTTATAACTACCACCCGCGGTTTGCGCAGGCGGATTTTCAGTTCTGGTACGGAAATACCGATGAGGAGCCAGGCCTGGCTTCCTTGGAGGGCGGGGACATCATGCCGATCGGAAAGGGCATCGTCCTCGTCGGCATGGGTGAGCGCACCACCTGGCAGGGAGTAAGCCAGCTGGCCATGCGCCTATTCCAGGAAGGCGCGGCCGAGAAGATCATCATCGCCGCCATGGCCGCCGACCGCGCCTCGATGCACCTCGACACCGTGCTCACCTTCCTGGATGCAGATAAGGTCACCGCCTACCCCAAGGTCGTGAACACCATCCGACCCATCGTCTTGCATCCCTCCACGAGCACGGCGCCTTTCGACGTCGAACTGCCCACCCAGTCTTTCCTCGAGGTCGTCGCCAAGGCGCTTGGCGTCGGGAGTCTGCAGGTGGTGGAAACCGGTGGGGACACCTATGCCGCTGCCCGCGAGCAGTGGGATGACGCCAATAACGTCGTGGCCATTGAACCGGGCGTGGTGGTGGCTTATGACCGCAACAAGCACACCAATAAGAAGCTGCGCGCCGCCGGGATTGAGGTTGTAGAGATTGGCTCGGCGGAGTTGGGCCGCGGGCGCGGGGGCGGGCACTGCATGACCTGCCCTATTGTGCGTGATGCGGTGGACTACTAGAAGGTTTTCCGGCTTCCAACCACCAGTGCGCGTATCCCATAAAGTCAAGAGACCGGGTCTGCACTAACCCACCCACACGGGGTTATACAGAAGTTTGTGTACGAAAGATCAATGGGCTGGCCAGCAAATACTTAACGCCACTAACTTTCTTCAAGCGTCGTAAGCCGTTTTCTATATCCATTGTCTACCCCCTGCATGCCTCCTAAAATAATTGCGGATTCTACAGATCTCTCACTTTTCACTTAATAAAATATAAGGACGGTACACAGGTGCTCCCTAAGGGACTGCGCGCGCTTGCACCACTGGTGGCAACCGCGGCATTAATTACCCCCTCGGCACAGGCGGCCAACATTCCGCCCATGCCACAGGCCTACCCCATCACCAACCTCTACAAGAGCTGCAGCGCAGCAGGTGAAGACAACGCCACGCCCGAGTGGCACTTCGCAGAGACCGGCCGCCGCTACTTGAGCGACGGCACCCTGCAGTTTAAGAACACCACGAACCAGGAGGTGCCATACACCGCCTCCGTGGAAACGGGCACCAACCACAAGATTGAGGCCAACTCCAAGGCCGCTATGCCTTCCGGGTGGGACACCACCGCCAAGTCCGACATCGGACTGAAGCTGAGCAACGGCTGGCAGGAGAAGGAAACCTTCGGCCCCGTCACCCTGAAGCCGGGCGAATCCTTCCGCGTGGAATACGGCGTAGTGGAAAAGGACTTCATCTCCATGTTCGTCGGCTGCAACGATGACCGCCTGGAAAACATGCCCGGCGCCAACGTCATCCGCGGCAAGGGCCCGGCTGAGCGCTATGCCTTTGCCTACATCATCAAGGCGGATGGTTCGATTTCGGACCTCGCCATGGAAATTCCTTCCCGCTCCCCGGGCGCGAACTCCAAGCCCATCGAGGGCAACTACACCTCCGTGTCCGGCCCCAGCCTGGAGAAGATCGCGGACCCAAAGAAGGATGAAATCATGCAGCCTTCCGAGGACCTGCAGCGCGACCCATCCTGGCCCAAGGAAGGCGAGACCTGCGAAGGCCGCGATAGCTCCTGGTACCCGCTGGACATCACTGCGGTGAAGCCGACCTTCCGCAAGCCGGGCTACTCCACAGACTTCCTCAACTGGTCCAAGGGTGACTATGAGTACGCGCCGGTCACCGATTTCGTCGTCGGCGCCGAGCACGCGCCGTACACCAACTGGCAGGGCAACCGCGGCGATATCCCGAAGGGCTGGCTGGAATCCGTTGGCGCGGTCAAGCGCGCCTACATGCCGGTGGGAACCGAGCTGCAGCACATCGACCTGGCCCCTGGTGAGCGCGTCCGCGTGGAGTACGGCACCACCATGACCCGCATCAACTACCGCGAAATCCACTGCGGTAAGGACGGAAAGTACAGCCTGACCTCCAACTACAAGCAGACCACCGCTCCCAGCGGTTTCTGGGCGGAGGCCACCATCACGGGCAAGGACGGTTCCACCCGCACCGAGGACGTCACCCCGGACGAGTACCGCGAACTCCCAGTCCCAACCCAGACCATCTACTAATCCCCCTTTACTTCCCAAGGAGAATCCACCATGTTCAAGACCAAGATTGCTTCCACCACCGCCGCCGTGGCCATTGCCTGCGGCCTGATCGCTACCCCGGCTGCGAACGCCCTCCCGGCACGTGACCTGGGCCCGGCCAACCCGACCACCATCGGTGAGCACTGCACCAACCCGGGTGACACCGGCCAGACCGTTAAGATCAAGCGCACCTACTTCGACGGCTCCGCTGGCTCCTGGACCGTGTCCAACTACAACGACGAGCCGCTGCCGGTCACCCGCTCCATCAAGGAAACCAAGACCAAGACCTGGAACGTTTCCGCCGGCGTTGACTTCAAGCTGCTGGATCTGATCAACTTCACCTTCTCCTCCAGCTACACCGACTCCCAGTCCTACGAGGTGGGCGAGCAGGTCGGCCCGTACAACATTGCTCCGGGCAAGACCGCCGTCATGCGCGCCGGCTGGGTTGTCTCCGACTTCGAGGGTCAGAAGACCATCTGCGGTTCCGATAACACCTGGCAGGCCAACGGCGGCACCTTCACCGCTACCCTGCCGAAGGAGCGCCACGTGGAGGTCTCCACTCGCGACAACAACGATTGGGGCTAAGACGTGCTGAAGAAGTCCATCGCGAGCGCCTTCGCCGCGCTCAGCCTATTGGCGGCCGCTCCTGTGGCCCACGCCGCTGACTTCGGCGGGGACTTCGAGCTGCCGCAGCGCTGGAATGATGATTTCAAGCCGGGCACGCACTGCTCGACGCCCGGTGAGAACGGCACTTACGTCACCGCCACCCGCCGGTGGTTCAAGCAGACTGATGCCGCTAGTGTGGCCAACCGCAATGATGAGCCCGTGCCGGTCAGCCACACCGTGACCCAGGCCCGCACGCAGACCATCGAGGTCTCCGGTTCCATCAAGGGCGAGGGCGAGCTGGCCAAGGTTCTGACCCAGACCTACGGATTCAACTACGTGCACGAGCAGCACTGGAAGCTGAACCAGAAGGTTGGCCCGTACACACTGCCAGCGAACTCCCAGGGCAAGCTGGTGTGGGGCTTTACCATGCTCGACACCGACGGCCAGGACGTGCGTTGCAACACCAACCAGGAATGGGAGGCCGTGGGCAAGCCCTACTCCGCCACCGTTCCGGAGGCGCGCTATTCCGAGCTGCAGCTTGGCGACGCCCCCGTCTGGGACTAGCTCACCTCCCCAGGCCGCACAGAAGAGGGCACCCCAAGCCGTTTCACGACGGCTGCGGGTGCCCTCTTTTTGGCGTTCCACAGCGTGATCAAACGGCAGCGCGAGCATTGCAGAACGGCAATGAGAACCTTGCAGAACCGCAACGAGAGCATTGCAGAACCGCAATGAACATCTTGCAGAACCGCAACACCGCAGGTAGATTGACGGCCATGACTCATTCTTTTCTGCATAGAAACGCACTAGAACTGGCGGAAGAAGTTCTGTCAGATACACCTGTGCTGACTATTTCCGGCGCACGCCAAGTAGGAAAGAGCACCCTTGTCCATCAATTACTCGAAGGTAGGGAACATAGATTCATTAACCTTGATGAGAGCGCTTCGCTGGTATCTGCGAAAGCAGATCCAGACGGCTTTGTCAGACAGCTCCCCGAAGGGACACTAGCCATAGATGAAATTCAGCGCGCACCAGAGCTGTTTCGCGCGATTAAAGGCGCACTCGAAGAAGATCGACGGCCGGGTCGTTTTATCCTTACCGGATCATCCAACCTCCTCAGTCTCACAGGAGCTGAAGAATCTCTCGCTGGCCGCGCAGAAACTATTCGCCTTCACGGCCTCAGCGTGGGCGAACGTTTAGGTATCCACGAAGACTTTGCAGGCCGAATGTGGTCATTAAAAGATGCAAGCGTACAACCCGCATCCGCCCTTTCCCGGGCTGACTACTTCCAGCTCTTCTGCACGCCGAGTTTTCCAGGACTTAGGGATTCTAGTCGGCGACGGCAACACCGGTGGTTCGATGCTTATATTGAGCGAGTCTTGTCAAAAGACGCTGCCGAGCTCTACGGCATTCAATTCCCTGACCGCTTACACAATCTTCTCGCCAAGTTTGCTGCACAAGGCACCGCGGAACTTGTAGCGGCGCACATTGGGCGTGCACTCGACATTCCCGAACGCTCAGTCCCTACCTATGTAGCTGCTCTGAATGATGTCTTCTTGATTAACCAATTACCATCATGGGGAACAAATCTTGAGAAGCGAGCTATCTCTAAGCCTAAGGTCTTCCTCTCGGATACCGCACTGGCCACAAGTCTGGCAGGCCTCGAGCCAGAGGCATTGGAGATGAACATTTCCAGCACGCTTAGCGGCGGCATCTGCGAAGCCTTTGTTGCCAACGAGCTTCTGAAGCAGAAAGCATGGTCATCAGTTGATTATCGCCTCTTCCACTTTCGGACTTCTACTGGCAAAGAGGTTGACCTTGTGCTGGAATCACGATCCCGGGACGTTGTTGGCGTGGAGGTCAAAGCCGCAATGTCGATCCAGCCGAAGGACTTTGCTGGCCTGCGCTATCTTCAGCAGGTAGCTGGTGATTCTTTCCGCGCAGGAATTGTCTTGTACACAGGCAAGGACGTCTTGCCGATGGGTGAAAACCTCTGGGCAATGCCAATCTCGACGCTCTGGCACGGCTAAACCGCGACAACGAACGGCCGCCGCGCGCCATGAGGCCCACCGATATACTGCGCCCATGTCTCACCGCATCTTTTCCGTTCCCTTCGCCGATATTTATCCGCACTACGTTAAGAAGGTAGAGCGCAAAGGCAGGACTGTCAGCGAGCTTCACGAAGTCATCACTTGGCTTACCGGCTACTCGGTTGAGGAGCTGGAACGGGTCCGGAAGCAAAAGGTCACCCTCGAGGACTTCTTCGAGCAGGCCCCGCACCTGAACCCATCCCGCTCCCTCATCACCGGCAGCATCTGCGGGCACCGTGTCCAGGACATCGAGGACCCGCTGATGCAAAATATTCGGTACATGGACAAGCTCGTTGACGAGCTAGCCAAAGGAAAAGCCATGGAGAAAATCCTTCGCGGCTAGCCTTCGCTAACTACGCTATTCAAAGCTTCAAGCTTTAAGCCACAAAGGGATACGGCGGCGCGGTCTTCTCACGGAAGAAGTAGCGCGCGTGCGTGTGTCGAACGGACTCTAGGCTTTCAGCGCCAATGGCAACGAGCTCAACGTCTGGGTCATCGTTGATTTGATCGAGGTCGTGACGGGCAAGAGTTGCCGCAGTTAGGGATTCAAACTCCGTGACATTCAGTGCACCCGTCGGACGGTGATACTTAATAAGAAAAGCCGGCATACTATTTACTCCCTTCCGACTCGTTTTCTGTCCGTCTCCGGTCGAGCTCACTAATTAGCCTATCCAACATCCTAGAAGTCCTTTGCCGCAATGGCCGGGCTTCACGCAACTCCACCGTTTCCACTGGGCGCTCGGCAAACGGAGAAGAGAGCACATCGAAGTATTTTTCTACTCTATGCACCACTTCTGAAAGCTCATGCAACGAGCGAACCTGGGTCTCAAATTGCAACGGTACGTGCTCTCCGAGCTCAAGGTATCGGATGCCGCGACCGTACAAGTCACCAGCAAGTTCATAAAGGTTGGCCCATCGTGACTGGAGCGCCGTCCGAAGCTGAAACTCAGCCCGGCCTGCCGGAGAGTAAATATGTAAATGGATCGCCCTATACCCAGAGTGCGGCTTTTCTCTCATGTCCTGAATTTTGACGCGGTCGGCTCCCCTTTCTTCGAAGTCCTGGGCGAGTAGCTCCGCCAGCCTTGATTGTTCAGAGAGCGCCACATCAAAGTCCATTCGCACTCCTGAAAGATCTTGGATGCTCTCTAGCGGGAAGCTCGGCATTCTCCGCAGTTTCTCAACGAGCACCTGCCGAGTCTTGACCCGCGAACCTATAAGGAATCGTTTCGAGTCCGGTTCCACAACGGAATCTGTCGAGCGCTCCAGCGGCACGCTCAGTTCATTCAGTGTCGACGCTGCCAAGGACTCAAGATGGTCACAAAGAGCAGACTGATGTATGAGTATGCGCCGATATAGCTCTTCATCGATCTCTTGCCCAGTGCGCAACGCACTACCTATTCGATGTACTTGTCTCTTACTAAACGTCGTCGGCCTGTTTTCCAAGAACTGCACAGTTCCCCCTTCTTCGATAGTGGCAACCCCCAAAGACGAAGAGCATTGCCAGCATTTTCAGACACCCACACATCCCCCACCCCTTGGATGCCTGCCCTAAAGACTACGAGGGCGACCGGACACCAACACCACATTTTCGGATATATGTTCGACGTTTGCGCTGAAACGCACATCCCACCTTCAGCTTTGCCATACTTGACGCATGACCACGCTAGAAACTTGTGCCAGCGCCTGGGCGAAAGCAATTATGGCCGCACCCGAGCGCGAATTCCCCGCCGCGATGCACCACACGAGCGCTTCCACAGAAGACTGCGACGTGCGCCCGCGCGAGCTGCACCCCAGTTTTTACGGTTGTTTCGACTGGCACTCCAGCGTCCACATGCAGTACTCAGGCGCGCTACTAAACAAGATTCTCGGGCCCGAGTCTCCCAAAGAACTTGCCGCGCTTCTCGACGATCGCCTCAGCGCAGAAGCCCTCACCACGGAATACAACTACCTCCTCGCCCGCCCCGGATATGAAATGCCCTATGGGCGCGCCTGGCTGCTGCAGCTCGCCTCCGTTCGGCCTGGCGAAGCGATGGACAAGCTCGTAGAGCTAACCGCACAGCACTGCCGCGACTGGCTTGAATCACTCAACCAACCGGTGCGCCACGGCATGCATTCCAATACAGCCTTCAACCTTTTCCTCATCCACGAGGCCGCGGAGAAACTCGGGCTGGATTCACTGGCGAGCTCGGTGCGCGAGGCTGCTGTCCGCCTTTTCGGCGAAGATCGCGACTACCCGCTCAAATGGGAGCTGTCCGGACATGATTTCCTATCCAACGGGCTATCGGAGGCTCTACTCATGTCGCGCGTGCTACCGGACTTCCCACACTGGTTCGACGGCTTTCTTCCCCACCAAAACGAAGCGCTGGACTTTTTCACACAAATCCCAGAGGTGCTTGACCCAACCGATGGCCGCCTGGCCCACCTCTACGGCCTGGCGCTGACCAGAGCATGGATGCTCGTTGAACTCGCTGAGCATTTCGACGCCTCCGTCCTGCCCCGCACCCATGCACTCGCCGCCAGTGCGCAAACGCAGCTTGTCGACGGCCACTTCATGTCCACCCACTGGCTCATCACCTACGCGCTGCGCTTTCAGCTCGCTGCCGACGGAAGGCATTAGCCAACGGCTTCCCTCATCGCCAGCCATCCAGGCCGAGAGTTCAGGCCGGCATTTTATGCCCGCTCCTGCCGCCATAGTGAGCGCATACGGAATAGTTACTTAGCGAGTAGTACTGTAACTTTCTAATTATCGTTCTCTTCAGGAGCTCACTATGGATTCTCGCTACTCGGCGCAGCGCGATAACTACCGCCTGCCAGAAGAAGGAATCCGTATTGATCTGCGCGCCGAGCGTGCCCGCCAGAGAGGCTCTACTCACGACCGCGAGAGCACTGCCCCTGAGCGCCCTTCCTACCGCCCGCGACGCCGCCCCAGCCACGATCGCCCAGCTTCGTCCCCGTCGACAACTTCCCCTTCCCGTCGATCCGCTTCAACGTCGGCGCCTGCCCGACAAACGCCATCCCAACAAGCGCCGACCCGAACCGCGCCGAAGAAGACGACAGCCCCTGCGCCACGGCGGAAATCACCGCGCCCTCGCACGCCCATCAGCCGTCGCGGGTTGGGAGTCCTCCTTATTTTGGCACTGGTTCTCGTCGGCATCGTCGCCGCACTCCAGTTCAATAAGGAGCCAGACGCGCCCGCGCCGCAACCAACCGATGTGGTTACGGAACCCGCCGCCGTCATCGAGCCCTCCCCAGCGGTGGAGATGTACATCCCGACAATTGATGTGCGTGCAGAGTTTGAAGAAGGCTCCTGTCGGATCAAAGACAACAAGATCAACCCCGACTCGATGAATAGGGCCTGCACCTACACCGCAGACGATAAACCCTATTCGCTCCCCGGTACGGATGCGCAGGACGTCGTGGTGGTCGCCGGGCATACCGGTGCAGGAGTACCAGCGGTGTTCAATAACCTCTACGACGGTAGCGCCGACGAGCACAAAGCCTCTGTGGGCGACAAGTTGTACCTGCGCACGCAGAACTCCGGCGAGCAATGGCTGGTATACACCGCAACAGATCTGCACGATCCGTCGAAGGATGGCCTTGAGCAGGATGAGAGCATCTGGGGCACCGATGCCCAGCCCGGTCGCCTTCTCACTATCAGCTGCATCCAGCCGGCCAACCCTTTGGCTGCCGCGGTGCGCAATGCCGTGGTGGGATGGCAGTTTGAGGGCGTAACCGAGGCTCCTGATCCTGCCGCAGAACAGAGCTAAGCCCCATGCAGCATCCCCCGTTCAGGGGGATTTCCGCCACTACGCGCAGTTATCGAACATTTTCGCAGCTCAACAGACAACACCGTTCTTATCCTTGCAGGTTAACACGCCTTGTAGCGCCGCCCGTGAGGACCTCAACCCACCGAACATGCCACCCGTTTGGCACGAAAAGCATCCGCCATGTTACGGAGCGAAATTTCGAAACCCTTGTGATCAATGTGAAAGTTGTGGCTATTGTGGTTCACGTCGGGTTGAATCCCTCTCACATACCTCACAAACCCCGCAAGGAGAAGCTTATGAAGCGCATCAACCGCACCCTGACCGCAGCCGTTCTGGCTGGCTCCCTCGCACTGGGCGGCACCGCCGTTGCCTCCGCCCAGATTCCGGCTCCGGCTGAACTCACGGTCGATGGCGTCACCTACCAGAAGCAGGCCGACGGTAGCTACCAGCACCGCAACGAGAACGGCGAGCTGGACGGAACCACCAAACTGACCGCAGAGCAGGCACAGTGGGCTTGGGAGCAGCAGCAGGCTCAGCAGGATGCCGACGCGCCGACCACCACCAGCGTGATGGCCCCGGACATGGACATGGCAGCCACCGGCGAGGCTACCGCTCCGTCTTCCGTTGACTACCCGATCAACGGCGAGTCCGAGGCTGAGCCGACCAGCGCCGAGTTCGACAAGAAGCAGCTGGCTTGGCTGGCTTTGCCGGCCGCCCTCATCATCGGTGGCGTGACCTGGTACCTGGCCAAGGACGGCAAGACCTACGTGAAGTCCGAAGAGGCAGCTCAGAAGGACGCTCCTTCCGCTGAGGAGAAGGCCGCTTCCGAGAAGATGCTGCAGGAGAACAAGGACGAGGTCATCGCCCAGGGCGGCAAGGTTGCTGAAGGCACCGCCGCACAGACCCCAGCACAGTCCCGCGGTATCTCCGCTGAGACCGGTTCCAACACCGTTGCTCGCGGCCTCGCCGCACTGGCAATCGCAGCGATGATCGCCGCTGGCGCTGTCGTTGCTCGCCGCAAGCTCTTCATCTAAGAGGTTTAAGGCCTAGGGCCAACAGGCAGCCCATCCGCGTCTCCCCCTCTCCCTACCGGGGGTGGAGAGACGCGGCTTTTGCGGTTTTATGCGCCCGTTGGGCCACCACTTTTCTGGCCGCACCCCTTGGAGGAAGTTAAAAGATTCAATAGATGAACTAGCACGCAAGCAAGCCCCAAAACCCGAACCACGCAGGAAGTTTCATCCCACCACCACAAGGCTCGGCGCCATCCGACGCGCCAGCGCACCCTGACGCGTTCATGAAAATTTGCGTGGAGTAGCTTAAAAATTGGAAATAGTTTGACCTACCTCACTTTTTCTTGGTTAGTATGTGGGAAGTCGACATCAGTTAACGGTGACAACATCGTCTGATACGGCGTTGACCAAACTTTCCCGATCTAACCCCAGGAGTAAGAAACATGAAGCGCATTTCCCGCAACCTCACCGCCGCAGCCCTGGCCGGCGCCCTCGCACTCGCAGGCGTCACCGCCGCCAACGCTGAAGACACCACCGGCCAGAGCGCCAACGCCACCTCCAGCACCGGCACCGAAGGCGATAACGGCAGCAGCAACCAGGGCGGCGACGCCGGCAGCAGCAACGAAGGCAAGGGCGACCAGAGCAGCGAGGACCAGAGCTCTTCCGACGACATCAAGGGCAAGCTCTCCTCCGAGGACGGCAAGCCAACCGGCTTGGGCATCGCCGTCATCGTCCTCGGCGTCGTAGGCGCGCTGGCCGCAGCCGCACCGGCCGCAGCACAGGCACTGGGAGTCAACCTCCCGTTCTAATCTGAATCCTGCACCATCGAGCTTCAAACGCGAAGCTCTTAGCAGCGCCGGCCCACCGGCGCGAGGCAGCCGCACCCCCATCACCGTCGTGATGGGGGTGTTTTCACGTCCCACCCATCCACAGATACGGGACACACTTCACAAACCGACGTGATGCGGGCTACACTAGGCACCCATAGATTGTTCAACAATTTGGGAACTACAGAAGAGGTGTCCTCCTAATATGAGCGCGCTGCACATAGACCTCAACGCTGACCTCGGCGAAACCACCGCCGGCAACCCCGTTGCCGATGACGCCGCGATGCTCCAGCTTGTCTCCTCCGCCAACGTCGCCACCGGCTTCCACGCCGGCGACCCGCACTCCATCGCGGGCACCCTCAAGGCGGCCGCAGAAGCAGGCGTCACCGTCGGCGCACACGTGGGCTATAACGACCCGGCAGCCTTCGGGCGCCGCTTCATCGATTACGCACCTGCCGAGCTTGCCGACGAAATCACTTACCAAATCGGTGCCCTCCAAGCCCTGGCCCAGGCCAATGGCACCCAGGTGGCCTACGTCAAGCCGCACGGTGCGATGTACAACACCATCGTCCACCACGAGGCTCAGGCCCATGCGGTTATCGACGGCATCAAAGCCTTCGGCGATCTGCCCGTTATGCTGCTGCCAGGCGGCGTCGCCGTCGACATCGCGGAGAAGAAGGGACTCACCGTCATCCGCGAGGCCTTCGCGGACCGCAACTACAACCCCGATGGCACGCTCGTCTCGCGGCGAGAGGCGAATGCTGTAATGGGTGATGAGGGGGACGTCGTCAAGCGCGTGCTCGAAGTCGCCGAAACCGGATCCATCACCGCCATCGATGGCTCCGTACTCAACGTGGATGCCCAGTCGGTGTGCACGCACGGTGATTCGCCCGGCGCGGTGCAACTGCTGCGCGGTGTGGTTGCCGAGCTGCAGGAGCGCGGAATTGAGATTCGGAGCGCCATCTGATGCATATTCACCCCGTAGGAACGCGCGCGCTGCTCGTGGAGCTGGAGGACTTATCCCAGGTCATGGCGTGGCACGCGGCCCTCGACGCCAATCCGCTCAAGGACCAAGTCGATGCCATTGCTGCAGCCACCACCTTGCTGCTGACCTTTGCCACGCCGAATTCCGCCGCCGCTGCCGCCGAGAAGCTGCAGGACTTCCACCCCACCGCGCAGGCGGGCGAGGATCCGCGCTTTGTGGAGATCGACGTCCTTTATGACGGCGAGGACCTCGACGAGGCCGCCGAGTTGATGGGTATGTCGCGCGAAGGCCTCATTGAGTGGCACACGTCCACCGAGTGGCTCGCGGCCTTCGGCGGTTTCGCGCCCGGCTTTACCTATTGCACCCCGGCTGACCCGGCGCAGAACTTCAACATCGAGCGCCGCGCCACCCCGCGCACCGCGGTGCCGGCGGGAGCCGTCGGTATTGCCGGCGGTTTCTCCGCTGTCTACCCGCGCGTCTCCCCCGGCGGCTGGCAGCTGCTGGGCACCACCTCGACCCCGATGTGGGAATCCGATGCCCACCCGCCAGCGCTGGTGCAGCCCGGTGACCGCGTGCGCTATCGCGCGGTGAGCTCGCTGCCGGACGTGGTGTCGACCACGCCTTTTGGCCGCCGCACCCCCGCGCGCTTGCCGCGCTTGGAGGTCCTCGATGCGGGCTTGCTCACCCTCTTCCAGGATCAGGGTCGCCCCGGCCGCGGCAACTTGGGTGTCACGCCCTCGGGTGCGGCGGACCTGGCGGCGGCTGCCACGGCCAACGTCGCGGTGGGCAACCCGCGCGGTGCCACCGTACTGGAGAATATCGGCGGCATTCGCCTGCGCGCGCTGACCGACGCCGTCATGTGCGTCACCGGCGCCCAATCCCGCGTCCTGCTCGACGATATGCCGGTACACCTCGCACGCCCGGTGCTCGTCACCGCTGGTTCGACGGTGACCGTGGATCCCGCGACGGTGGGCCTGCGCAACTACATCGCCATCCGCGGCGGCATCGTGGCGGATGCGGAGCTGGGCTCTGCCTCCACCGATGTGCTCTCTGGGTTGGGGCCTGCACCGGTGCGGCTGGGCGACGTCATCGGCGTCCTCCCCCGCTCCACCGCAATGACCGATGCCCAGCTGAGCAACCCGATGCGCGTTCGCGAAGGCGCGCACGGCCAGACCGAGGGCGTGCTGCGCTGCGTGCTCGGCCCGCGCGATGACTGGTTCACGCCCGAGAGCCTGGAGGCCTTCCTGGCCACCGAGTGGACTGTGACCGCGCAGTCCAACCGCGTGGGCGTGCGCCTGCTGGGCCCGGAGGGCTCCGTGGAACTGAGCCGTGCCCGCGAGGGCGAGCTGCCCTCGGAGGGCATGGTCGCCGGCTCCGTCCAGGTTCCGCCGAGCGGTGAGCCCGTGATTTTCCTTCGCGATCACGCCGTGACCGGCGGTTACCCGGTCATCGCCACGGTCCTCGAAGAAGATATTGATATTGCCGCGCAGCTCCCGCCGGGGGCGACGGTCCGCTTTGAACTCGCTTAAACACTGATTAAGGAACAACCACACATGATTTCTGCAGTCCTTATTGCTAACCGCGGCGAGATCGCCGTCCGCATCGCCCGCACCGCGCGCGACATGGGCATCCGCTCCATCGCCATCTACTCCGAGGCCGATGCCGGCGCCCTGCACACCCAGGTGGCTGATGAAGCCTACGCCCTGCCCGGCAACTCCGCGGCGGATACCTATATGAATGTCCCCGCGCTCCTGGATATCGCCGTGCGCGCAGGTGCCGATGCCATTCACCCGGGTTACGGCTTCCTCTCGGAGAACGCCGACTTTGCCCGTGCCGTGGCCGAGGCCGGCCTGACGTGGATTGGCCCGTCGCCGGAGTCCATCG
This sequence comes from Corynebacterium intestinale, assembly GCF_023574125.1. Taxonomy (NCBI): domain Bacteria; kingdom Bacillati; phylum Actinomycetota; class Actinomycetes; order Mycobacteriales; family Corynebacteriaceae; genus Corynebacterium; species Corynebacterium intestinale. Next base: position 86,136 of record NZ_JAMKFF010000010.1, on the reverse strand, counting down.
AACTGCTCGGTGACAAGATTGCCGCGCGCCGTGTGGCCGAGGAGGTTGGCGCCCCGCTGGCACCGGGTACCTCCGATCCCATCGATGACTGGCAGGAGGCCCGTGCCTTCGCCGAGGAGCACGGCCTGCCCATCGCCATCAAGGCCGCGTATGGCGGCGGCGGACGCGGTCTGAAGGTGGTGGAGAACCTCGAGGACATCGAGTCTGCCTTCAACTCCGCCGGCCGCGAGGCCAAGGAGGCTTTCGGCCGCGCGGAGTGCTACGTGGAGAAGTTCCTGACCCACCCGCGCCACGTGGAGGCGCAGATTCTGGCTGATACGCACGGCAACGTCGCCGTGCTGGGCACCCGCGATTGCTCCACGCAGCGCCGTTTCCAGAAGCTCATCGAGGAGGCCCCGGCGCCCGCGCTTTCCGACGAACAGCGCACCGGCATCCACGAGGGTGCCCGCGCCATCTGCGCGAAGGTGGGCTACACCGGTGCCGGCACGGTGGAGTACATCGTCTCCGAGGATGGCACGATTTCCTTCCTCGAGGTCAACACCCGCGTGCAGGTGGAGCACCCCGTGACTGAAATGGTCACGGGCGTGGACATCATTGCGGAGCAATTCCGCATCGCCTCCGGCGAACCCCTGTCCTTCGCGTCTGATTCCTCTTCCCCGTCCGATGCTTCCGCATCGGACCCTGTGTCCGATGGCCACGCCTTCGAGTTCCGCATCAATGCCGAGGATATCCTCAACGGCTTCGCGCCGTGCCCGGGCACCATCGTGCGCTTCGAGCCGCCGACGGGCCCTGGCATCCGCGTGGACTCCGGCGTGCGCTCCGGTTCCATCGTGCCGCCTTATTACGACTCGCTCGTGGCCAAGCTCTTGGTCTGGGGTCCGACCCGCGAGATCGCACTGAAGCGTGCACAGCAGGCCCTCCAGGAATTCGACATCGAAGGTGTTCGCACCGTGCTGCCCTTCCACCGCGATATGGTCTCCTCCCAGGTCCTCGTGGATCACGGCGACGCCGATGCCGCAGCCGGTATCTACACCGACTGGCTCGACCACAACTACCGCCCCTCCGCGGAGGCCACGAGCGCTACCGTCCCGGTTGAGGCCATCTACGCGCAGCGCACCCGCGTGGCGCTGGAGATCGACGGCAAGCTGGTCAGCGTGGGCTTCCCCACCGATATGTTGTCGCAGGGGCAGGTGAAGGGGGCGTCGGCAAGCGCGGCGTCCGGCGCCAGCGCCAGCGGCAACGAAGTGACCTGTCCTTATGAGGCCAACCTCGTGGCGTGGAACGTGGCGGACGGCGAGGCCGTCGAGGAAGGCCAGGCCATCGCCACTATCGAGGCCATGAAGATGGAATCCGCGGTCAAGGCTCCGGCCGCGGGCACGCTGAGCCGTGTGGCGAAGGAAGGCTCGAGGTTGGAACCGGGCGCGGTAATCGCCACGATTTCCTAAGCAGCGGGCTACTGTAAGTCGCATGCTTGCAGATTCCGTCGCGTCCGCGCTCCGCGCCGCCATCTCCGAGGGCGAGTACATGCCCGGACAGCAGCTCAGCGAGGTCCGCGCGGCCGAGCGCTTCGAATGCTCCCGCAACACGCTGCGGGAGTCCTTCGCCATGCTCGCTTCCGAGCGAATCGTCGAGCGCATCCCGCACAGGGGCGTCTTCATTGCCACCCCGGATACCGATTTCGTGCGCGATCTCTACTTGGCGCGCGCCGCCATCGAGCCGGCCGCGGCGCGCTATGCCACCTTCGAGGACCCGGGCGAGCTGGTGCGGCTGACCGAATCCGCCGTGCTTGCCGACGCTCCCCGACCCCTCATCAACCAGCGCTTCCACAAGCAGCTGGTCGCTGGTTTGGGCTCGCCGACGCTGGACCGCTCCATGTCGCACCTGCTGGCGCGCATGCGCTTGACCTTCTTGTTGACGCTGGAGCGCTACCCGCAGATTCACGATAACCACGTGCAAGCCAACATCGACTTGGCCCACCTCATTGCGCAAGGTGAGCGCGAGGCGGCCGCCGATGCCTGCCGCGCAGACCTGATGCGCGCGATGAACTCGATTCTCCGGGTCCTCTAACTGCGCCTCCGCGGCACAGGACCGCCCGCGTTTGCAGGTACTTCTTTGCCCGCGGCTCCGTTTTCGCCCGCAGGCCTGCCCTGTGTTTACGGGCTCACTTCGCCTGCGGTTCCGTTTTCGCCCGCGCAAACGGCTATTGACCGGGCTTCGGCACAGTTCGCAGATGGCATCTTCTAAAAGGCATCAGTCAAAAGGCGTTTTCACGCCTAAAAACGCCTTTTGGGTTGCACACATGGCGTTTTTAGCCCCAAAGACGCCTTTTGGCGGATGCCATCTGCGGGATGCCTTTTGTGAGATGCCATCTGCTGTCGGGCCACGCGGCAGCGTGCTCAGCGCCGTAGTCGGAGGTGCGCCGCGACTAGTGTGAGGCGTCTAGACACGGAAGGGACCGTGGCGGCGTAGAGCGAAATTACCAGGCCGAAAACACTCCAGCCGCTGCGGTAGTAACTAAGGGATGAGGAAGTCGCGGTCCGGGATGTCGGTGACCAGCATCTTGCCCGGGGCATGCGTGATAGCCAGGCTGGGCCGCGAGTTCATCACGATGGCCTGCGGAGTCACGCCGCACGCCCAAAAGACCGGGATGGTGCCCTCAGGGATGTCGACGGCTTCGCCGAAATCGGGCTGCGACAGGTCCTCGATGCCGATGGCCGCTGGGTCACCCACGTGAACCGGGGCGCCATGGACACCCGGGTAGCGGGAGGTGATGCGGACGGCATCGGAAATCTGGTTCGCAGGAATGGGGCGCATGGAGACAACCATCGGCCCAGAGAAGACTCCAGCCGGCGCGCAAGGAATCGAGGTGCGATACATCGGCACGTTGCGGCCCTGATCAATGTGGGCGATGGAAATGCCGTTTTCCACGAGCGCGTTCTCAAAGGTGAAGGAACAACCGATGAGGAAGGAGACGATGTCGTCGGAGTAGAAAGAGGAAGCGTCGTCAAGCGTCTGCGTAAGCTGGCCATCCTCATAGATGTTGTAGGCCGGGATGTCAGTGCGAATGTCCCCGCCCGGGATGAGCTCAGAGGTGAACTGCCCTGCCTCCAGCACGCCGACGATGGGGCACGGCTTGGGGTTGCGCTGTGCGAAGAGGAGGAAATCGAAGGCGTACTCGCGCGGCAGCGCAATGAGGTTAGCCTGCATGAAGCCGCGGGCATGGCCGGCGGTGGTGGTCATGTCGTGTGTGCGGGCAAAAGCGCGCACCTCTGCTGGAGTCTGCATTATGCCCATAGGTTAACGATTCCCGAGATGGATTTAACGCCGATGAAGATTTCCAATACGAGCGCCAGGACACCGGCGATGAGCAGCCACATCGGCTGCTTAACGCCGTGGGTGAGGTCGTGGCGCTTGAACGCGACCCACATGATCATGGCGAAGGCGATGGGCAGGATGATGCCGTTGAACGCACCCGCGAAGATGAGCAGCTTTTGCGGTGCGGAGTTGAGGATGGCGAAGAGGATCGCGCACACCACAATGAAGCCGACGGTGAGGTAATTGCGGGTGCGAGGGTTGATCTTCTGGGTGGTCACGAAGGTAATAGAGGTGTAGGAGGCACCGATGACGGAAGACAGGCCGGCGGCGAAGAGGACGACGCCGAAAGCACGGAGGCCAAACTCACCGGCGGCGTGGCGGAAAGCATCGGCGGCCGTATTGTCCTCAGAGAGCGCAACACCGGTAGACACAACGCCCAGGACCGCAAGGAAGAGCAGCACGCGCATGATGCCGGTGACGATGATGCCGAGCACGGAGGTCTTGGTAATCGCGCCGACGTTCTCCGGGCCGGACAGACCCGAATCAATGAGGCGGTGCGCGCCGGCAAAGGTAATGTAGCCGCCCACTGTGCCGCCGATGAGGGTGGTGATGACGAAGAAGTCAATGCTTTCCGGCATGACGGTATTCTTCAGGGCTTCGCCCACCGGCGGCTGGGAAACAATCGCCACGTAAAGCATGAGCAGAATCATGATGGCGCCCAGCGCGGCGACGATGCGGTCGAGCGCGACGCCCGCCCGCTTGGACAGGAAGATGAAGATGGCGATGGCCGAAGCGATTAGGCCACCGATGCGTGCATCGATGCCGATCATGGCGTTTAGGCCTAGGCCCGAGCCGGCGATGTTGCCGATGTTAAAGACCACGCCGCCGATGAAGACTAGTACGGCAAGGAACCAGCCAAGGCCAGGCAAGACGGTATTACCCAGTTCGTTAGCGCGCATGCCGGAGACAGCGAGGATGCGCCAGACGTTGAGCTGGATGGCGATGTCCACAATGATCGACAGCGCAATAGCGAAGGCGAAGGCCGCGCCCATCTGCACGGTGAAGACGGAGGTTTGGGTCAAGAAGCCCGGGCCGATGGCAGAGGTGGCCATGAGGAACATGGCGCCGGCCATGGCGCCGATGCCCTTGGGGGCTTGCGCTTCTTTCGGCGCGTCCTGTGTAGTTCCCTGGGCTGCTTCCTGGGAAGCTGCGGAGGAATTGGTTGATTCCAAGCTCATTGTTGGGCACCTTTCGTGACGAAGGTCGCATTTAACGATGGTGAAAGCATAAGGGTTGTTGAACAATCTGTAAACAACGCGGGGGTGGCGCACGTTACACCCACGCCATAACTACAGCCCCTCACACACTTTCCAGTGGAGCTCCGTTGCACGCGGCGAAAAAGTGACCTAGGATACCGAGTTAACTAATGGTGATTCGTTAAACCTATGGAGGAGCTCATGCCCCAAGACATCTACATCGCGGGCGCCGCACGCCTGCCCATCGGAAAATTCGGCGGTAGCCTGGCCCGCCTTTCCCTTACCGAGCTCGGTTCGCTTGCCGCCGAAGCAGCTATTGAGCGTTCGGTGCTTACTGGTGCAGACCTCGATACCGCCGTAGCCTCCAACGTCATGCCCGTCGTGCCGAAGGACCTCTACCTCTCACGCACCATTGCCAAGCACGTCGGCATGCCGGACTCCTCCACTGCGATGGGCGTCAACCGCCTGTGCGGCTCCGGCGTCCAGGCCGTCATCAGCGCGGCGCAGCTGCTGCAGTCTGGCGACGGCTCCCTGGCGCTCGCCGTCGGCGCGGAATCCATGAGTAACGCGCCCTACTCCGTCGAAGGCGCACGCTTTGGCAAGCGCATGGGTGACGGCAAACTCTACGACTGGCTGACCGGCGCGCTCTCCTGCCCCTTCGGCACCGGCCACATGGGTGTGACCGCAGAAAACGTCGCCGCCGATAACAACATCTCCCGCGAACGCCAGGACGAGTTCGCCGCCGAGTCCCAGGAACGCGCCGCGAAGGCTCGCGCGGAAGGCGTGCACGCCGAGGAAATCGTCCCGGTCGGCGAGCTGGACTTTGATGAAGCGGTGCGGGAGACGGACGTCGAGAAGCTGGCGAAGCTCAAGCCGGTCTTTGTTAAGGACGGAACCGTCACCGCCGGCAATGCCTCCGGCATCAACGATGGCGCGGCGGCCGCTGTGCTCGCCACCGCGGAGGAAGTGACCAAGCGTGGCCTGAACCCGCTGGCGAAGATTGTGTCCTGGTCCATCGCGGGCGTGGACCCGACGCGCATGGGCATCGGCCCCATCGCTGCCGTCCCGAAGGCGCTGGAGAAGGCCGGGCTGAAACTGGAGGACATCGACCTCATCGAATCCAACGAGGCCTTCGCCGCCCAGGCCATCGCCGTGCAGGAACAGCTGGGCTTCGACCCGGCCAAGACGAATATCTACGGCGGCGCCGTTGCACACGGCCACCCGGTCGGTGCCACGGGCGTCATCCTGCTCACCAAGCTGGCTTATGCGCTACGCCGAGAGGGCAAGCGCTATGGCCTGGTCACCATGTGCATCGGCGGCGGTCAGGGAATCGCCATGATTATTGAGAATGGAGCGAAATAAATGAACATCACCAAGGTAGCCGTTATCGGCGCAGGTTCTATGGGGTCCGGCATCGCGGCACTCTGCGCATCCGCAGGCATGGACGTCGTGCTGCTGGACCAGAATGCGGAGGGCGCCCAAAAGGGCGTCGAGATCCAGCTCAAGCGCAAGGGCTTCCACCTGCCGGAGTTCGCCGAGCGCGTGCGCGCCAGCGATGACTACGCCCTGCTGGAGGACCGCGAGTGGGTCATCGAGGCCATCTTCGAGGACTTGGGCGCCAAGCATTCGCTCTACCAAGCCATCGAGCCTCATTTGCCCGCGGACGCTCTGTTGAGCTCGAATACCTCTACCCTGCCGCTGGCTTCGCTCCTTGAGGGTGTGCCGGAGGCCCGCCGCGACAAGTTCGCTATCACTCACTTCTTCAACCCACCGAAGGTCATGCGCTTGGTGGAGCTCATCGCGTCTGGCCCGACGGAGGCTGCTCTGCGCACGACCATCGAGCAGACACTGGGCAAGATTGCGCTCGAGTGCCGCGATACCCCGGGCTTTATTGCCAACCGCGTGGGCTGTTACTGGATGGCTGCCGGCGTGGCCCGCGCCCGCGAGTGCGGCGTGAGCTACGAGCTTGCGGACGCCGCCTTCGGCCGCGCTTTCGGCATTCCCCGTACCGGCATTTTCGGGCTGCTCGATTACATTGGCCTCCAGCTGGTCAAGCCCATTTGGAAGTCTTTGGAGACGGCCCTTCCCGCCGGCGATCCACTTCTTGACGTCCCCCTCGGCGATGATCCCTTCATCGAGGGCCTCGTGTCTCGGGGGCTGACCGGCCGCACTGGTGAGGGTGGCTTCTACCGGGGCCGAAACGAGGTCATCAACGCTTCCTACGAATACGTACCTCGCTCAACGTTGTCCGATCCCGTCGTGGGTCTCAAGGATCCTCGCGAGGTCATGGACACCGACTCCCCCGGCGGCCGCTTCGCCCGCGCGGTCTTCCTCGACACGCTGGCCTATTGCTGCGAGGTCGCACCTGATATCGCTGAGCACGTGGGTCTCATCGACGAGGGCCTGACCTTGGGCTTCGGCTGGAAGAAGGGCATCTTCGCGCTTGCCGACGCCATCGGGATCGACCACGTCGCCTCCGCCTACGGCTCCGAGGTCCCTTCCTTGGTTTCCGCCGCGGCTGCGGCGGGTGGCTTTTATGGCGAAGGGACGGTGCTCTCCTCGACCGGTTCGCGCCAGGAGCTCGCGCCGCGCGAGGGTGTCGTGACCTTGGCTTCTCTTGATACTGAGACCATCGTTTCTCTGGATGCGGGCGCGGTCCACGCGGTGTCCACGTCGGCTGGACGTATTGGCATCATTGACCTGCATACGCCGATGAACTCCCTGCCGACTCCGGCCCTCGAGGTCATCCGCGCCGGTCTAGGCGCTGCGATCTCGGAGAATCTCGTGGCGCTGGTGATTGCAAACGACAAGCCGGTCTTTAGCGCGGGTGCAGATCTTGCCTCCATCGCGGCCGCAGGTGAATCGGGGTCTGCTTCTCGCGTTGAATCATTAATTGCGGATGGCTCGAAGACCCTGCGCGCACTCAAGTTCGCCCCGGTTCCCGTCGTGGCGGCTGTGCGTGGCGTGGCTCTGGGCGGCGGTTTCGAGACCGCGCTGGCCTGCGACCGCATTGTCGCTCACGCCGATACTCGCCTCGGTTTCCCGGAGCGCACCGTGGGCTTGTATCCCGGTTGGACGGGAACCATCTCCTCGCTGGAGCGCCTCAAGGCGGCCGGTGTACCGGACTACCACCAGAAGGCCTTCGACTTCATCGCCTCGGCCCGCAACTTCTCCTCGGCTTTCGAGGCGCAGAAGGCTGGCTTCCTCTCCTCCGATGACGTCGTGCTCATGTCCTTCGACCACGTCCTCGCCCGCGCCCTGCTCGAGGCCGCGGACCTGGCTGCCTCCTACACCCCGCCCGCCGACACATCTATCGAGATGTACTCCGGCTCCCCCGCCTTGGACCGCGACTGGCCCATCGACGGCACCACCGAGAACGACCACGTCATCGTGTCCAAGCTGGCCGAGATGTACACCGCTCCCGCTTCCTCCAGCTCCGCTCCAGCTTCGCTGAGCTTCACCGAGTTCTGCGAGCGCGAAGTGGAGTTCGACGTGCCGCTGGTCCTGCTACCGGCCAACGTGGAGCGCGCCAAGCACATGGCCGCGACCCGCAAGCCGCTCAATAACTAGCCTGCACCAACCTCAACGCAAATGGTCCCTTTACTCTGGTCCCTTTACTCAGCAAAGGGACCATTTGTATGGAGGTTTTGGTGTGGAGATGGTCCCTTATCAGCGCTAAGAAACCAAAGTAGAAGGAGTGGTGCGGCTACCGGAAGTATCATCCCGAGCGCCCTGAGCTGCTACCAGAAACTCACTGAAGCGCTACCGGATAGCCACGACACTGCTACCAAATAGCCGGTCGCAACAGCGATCAGCATTGCCGATAAGAATCGGCGTAACAATAGGGTGTACCCCAGTAGAACACTTTGAGAATTGCAACCCTTCATTGTTGTCTCGCCTGTTCGGTAGGGTTAGTGCATGTCTAACGGAACAGAACCGCCACTACCCCTAGACATTCCCGAACAGCCGGAGGCGATAGCCGGGCAGAAAATCGGATATGCACGGGTTAGCTCCAAAGACCAAAACCTAGAGCGACAAATAGCGGCATTGAAAAAGAAAAAGTCTTTCGCTGCTTCACCGACACTGCTAGTGGCTCCTCCACGCACCGCCCCGGCCTCGACGGGGCACTCAACTACCTGCGCCCTGGTGACCAACTCATAGTGACCAGCATGGACAGACTGGAACGCTCCCTTATCGACCTCCACCGCCTAGTCGATGACCTCACCGCACGTGAGGTGTCCGTGAAGTTTCTCAAAGAGGGTCAAACCTACTCCTTGACCTCCACACCCGTCGTCAAACTCATGCTTGGTCTGCTTGGTTCTGTCGCCGAGTTCGAGCGTTCCATTATCCGCGAGCGCCAGGCGGAAGGCATTGCGCGAGCAAAAGAACGCGGCGTATACAAAGGCCGGGCGAAAGCCCTTACTGATGAACAGCTTGCCCAGGCGCAGGAATGGGTCGGGGCAGGCGTTCCTAAAGCGGAAGTGGCCCGCAGGTTCGGCATCGGTAGAACCACGCTGTATCCCTACTTCAAACAGGAGAGATAAGTATGCACCAGAGGACTATGGCTTGGATCGAACGTCAGGACTCTCATTCGTCTTCATGCTCATTTGCTTGGGCTTTTCCCGGGTGTGAGGTCTATCTGTAATTGATGTGATGAGGCTTAAGATGCATCCAGCCAGTATGAAACCGCTGACCTGCATCTGAGTTGCCGAATCGCCCCCGCCGCCAGCAGTGACCAAAAAAATGGTGAAAGCGATAGCGGCAAGGCACTGGAAGAGGAGTCGGCCATACGCTCGTAACCGGTATCTTTTTGACGATATTGTCTCAACGCCCCAATTTAGCGCTGTGAGAATAAAGTAGAAGACAACTCCAGCTAGCAGTCCGGGCACCATATACAACAATATTTTTCCTCTCAATATCCGGAATTTGGAGCTATTTTCAAACTAGCAACCCTATTTTTTCGCCAAGTCAACTTAAGGGGAGAGCAGGCCCTGGCCAATGTTGTTCGGTGTTGCGGTGGTTGTTTTATCGGGTTTTGAATCTATATTTTCGGATTCCGTGGTCCCAGGACTCTTTGAGCCTTCCCTGTTATCAGCCGGTATTTCTGTTTCTAAGGTCGTGGTTTCTTCCGGAGCAGAAATAGCTGGGATATCCGCTGTTCCGAGACTCTTCTCTAACTCAGCATTGTCCGTGCCAATGGGATATAAGGGAACCTTATTCGTAATCTTGGAGGTGTCTACGTTCGCTGGATCAATGACGTCTGTCTCTACGCCGGGGTCATTTGGGGGAGGAGTTGCGTCCTGCGGCGAAATAGCTCGGAAAGCCTGAGCAGGAGGTGTAGATTTGTCGCTAGTGATATAGGTTGTCGAGGCGTTATTGATCCGATTCTGTAAGTTTTTCGAGAACGTTGACCACGAATATCGGGCAATGGTTTCTGAGTTAAATGGGCCAAGGTGAGACGCACGAGATGCCGGACCGGAGGCTTGAACTCGAAGACGGATGTTTGTTGCCCCGTTGTAGTAATAAGTAGTGAACTTGAAGTTGATAAGACGGTCAGCCCCCTCGGGATGCCCTTCCAAAGAACGAATGCTGAACCCATCAGCAGATATTGCTTCAATTTTAATCGGCGCGTATATGCCTCCGACTGTATCTAAGACACACTCTGCTCCAACGTTGATTTCATCAGGACATCCAGTGAATGTGAAGTACTGGTTGAAATGCGTGACGACTTCTCTGTTTATGGATTGCGGTGTCCAACGCTCATTCTGGTCAAATAGTAAATATTGCTGATCGTAGCTCCCGTATCGAGGATTATATGGAGCAAGCTGAGATGAATTCGAAGGAACCCATTGCAAATCTTCTCCCTGGAAGTTTTGTTGTATCGCACCGCCACTAACTTTGTATTCTTCGCTTACAGGGAAACCAAAGCGGCTTTTTTCCCACCCCACCTTCGCCCAATAATCACGGATTCTTCCTTGGACGATGTGAGCGCCGGTTGCGGGGCTCCAATAGATGGAACCGCCCTCAAAATGATTGAAGTTGCCGACCCCGTTAGGAGTGGCTCTCTCATCCGTGGTGGGAAATCCCAGTGACCCCACTTCCCAGTCTTGGGCTGCCCAACGGTCGCGAATCATACCTTGTATGGTGTGAGCGCCGGTTGCGGGGCTCCAATAGATGGAACCGCCCTCAAAATGATTGAAGCGACCACCAGCGGTACGAGTCGGGAGCTCATCTGTAGTTGGATATTTTAAATGACCATGCTCCCAGTCGTAGTCTTCCCATTTGTCTCGAATCTGCCCTCCGACTTGGCGAGCCGTCCCATTCGATACCGAAGGGTGCCAGTAGATTGACGCGTTGTTCTGAAAGTTCTGAAATTTTCCGCCTCTAGCAGCATCTCTTTCTTCAGTGTTAGCGTTTCCAAAAGTCTTGTAGCCCCCAAGCCTATTATAGGTATCGAGGATTCTCCCCTTTACCCAATAACCATGAAATTCGTCGGCAATGGCCGTTGAATTGGCAGCTATAGAAAGGGAAGAAATAGCGGCAAAAGTAGCTATGCCAAGGTTCTTGATCTTCATTTTTCTCCTAAAGGTGGTACATATTCAGTCTAGATAAGGTCGGTACCTTCCATCCTATCCCGCAGAGCCCTTTAAAGTACTTGTTTATCGTATATAGGTTCCAGATTCCGTGCTTATGCCTGATTTTGTCATAGCCCCAAGGACCCCCTTCTCCCCTTTTAGCATCCGGGGTGTACCAGCCGCGTCGTAGTACCACAGGGGTCCCGCACCTGTCCCGAGTAGACAGCACTACGTCATCGATGTAGTCATTGCCTCCAGCAACTCCGCTGCCTTGTAGGGTGGGTGCATCTTGTTCGAGCCCTGCCCCAGGGAGGTACTCTGGGAAAAATTTTTCTAGTTGGGCACCATCCAAGTCCATCCCTGAAGGGCTGCATCATCGGCAGAAACTGTCTTTTGTCGAGCATCTGCGTACTTGAGGAAAGTGTCAGAAAGGTAGACGAGCGCGTTGTCCATTTCTTGAAGGTTTCCGCTTTGGAAAGGAACTGAGACCTTTTCATGGAAATCCGGTACAGTTGCCAAGTACTCATCAATCATAAGATTAAGTTTGGACATATCTGCATCGGGCTTTTCTTGGGAGAAGCCGAGTACGTCAAGGAACTCCGGTTTTTCTTCGGCGATTCGACCTTGGCCAGATAGTAGAAGTTGTGCAACTTCTTGATCTGTGTATTTAAGCTGCTGGCTCTTATCATTCTTCGGCACTGCTCGCTGAGGGGTTGCTGTGGTGTGCTTGTTGTTTGCATTCTCTGCGGAAGAGCTCTGGGCCACCGCAAGGGAAGGGGTTGCTGCAATGGTTACCGCAGTGAAAATTGCAACAAGTCTAGCGTTCTTCATTAGGAGAACCTTTCTAGGTCAGAGTAGTTTTTGCTGCAGAATCTGCTTTTATGGAGGACCAGATGAGCGTTCCTAACTGGAACACAAAGGCGACCGACGGGATGGCATAGATTCCTGCTTCAGTGATGTTTCCGTGTGATTGGAAAAATGGAAGAGCGACTAGAGAGACGGTCGCCCCTACCATTCCGGCGAGTACGGTCGCCCCTACCATTCCGGCGAGTACAGTAGCCTTTAGATAGGGGAGTGCCTGCTGATGGCCGTAGCTCCATGCTTCGTCAGAAGAAAGCGTGGCTTGGGTCCTCAACCCGATAGCATTGTTTCTTGCGAGGCTGTTGGATTTGATTGACCTAGCTAGGGAAAACCCCAGCAACGACAATAGTAACAGCCCTGCAACTAGTGCTATGTATCCGAACATTTTTATCTCTCCTAGCGTTTGTGCGTCCTTTTAGGTTTGTCTTAAAGGGCGCGGAAATAATGTTATGTGAAGGGGGTCACCATAAATATGGAAGATTATGCATAGTCGACTAAAGTCACCACCTTTTTGGTGGTTATGAATTGTAAGGAGGGCATATTAGCCGGTGGTTCAGGCGGAGCAAAGTGTTATTTGCTTAAGTGGATCCTTTTTTGGAGATCCCGAAAGGCCGCAGTTGCGGCATTTTTTCCACATAGTCCGTGAACTCCAGCCCCTGGTGGAGAGGAATGTGAACAGATATAGACACCTTGTACACCAATCCAATATGGATTCGTGGTCATCCTAGGGCGAAATACCAGCTGTAGTCCGTCGTTTTCTCCACCAATAATGTCCCCATTGTGGAAGTTCCTATTGGACGATTCCATTTGCTGCGGGTTAATACTTTTGCTCATAACAATTTGATCACGGAACCCTGGAGCAAATCTTTCTATTTGTTCAGTGACTAGCCCTGTAGCGTCTCCTGAGTATCCTTTAGGCACATGCGCATATGCGTAAATTGGATTTAGATTTCCATTGCTGCGTGCAGGATCTGCCATATATTGCTGTCCGACAAGGACGAACGGTCGTGAAGGCATCTTTCCTTTAGCTCTTAAAGATTCGGAAAGTAGTGTTTCTTTGGCATTGCCACCAAGGTGGACAGTGCCTGCACGTCTACAATGTGAATTTTTCCAAGGGATGTCTCCGCTGATTGCATAGTCAACTTTGAAAGCGGAAGATCCAGATCTAAAATTTGAGTATTGCTTTTTAATTCTTGATGGCATCTCATCTCCATATAAGGAGAGGATCTGTTGGGGAGAAAGATCTAGAAGAACAAGATCTGCGGTTGGAATATCCCTTTTCGAAATAACGGGACTGTTAGTGTGGATCGTTACGTTCTTTTGGGTGAGAGCTTTTTCTAGAGCCGCTACAATTGCGCCAGATCCTCCTTTTGCTACCGGCCAACCCCACTGGTGGGCTGCAGCAGCGAGCATTATTCCGAGCGATGCAGTTAGCGGTCGGTCGAGAGAGGTAAAAGCGTGGGCTGCGATTCCCCCAAACAATGCTTTGCCCGCTTCGGTTTTAAACATGCGCATAAGTGTTGAGGCTGGCAGAGAAGCATATGGGGCGAACTTGGCAAGAGTGACCGGGTGTTGAGGAATATGAAGAAGTGGTCGGAAAGTGTCCTCCGTCAGGAGGTCGAAGTTCCTTACGTTGCTCCCGACTATCTTTCTCCAGATGTCTCCGTCGACTCCCAGATGTTCGACAGTTTTGTCTAGAGATCTATACAGGATCCCAGCCCGTCCATCATCCAGAGGGTGAGCGCAGTCAACTTCAGACCATGCCCATTCTAAACCGTACTTCTCTAGTTCTACCTCTTTCCAAAAACTTGATCCGACACCGAAAGGATGAAACGCTGAACAGTGGTCATGTGTCAGTCCGGGGAGCGTGTATTCCCCGGATCGTGCACCGCCTCCAATAGAAGAATTAGCTTCAAGTATTGTCACCTCAATATCGTGATCGGCGAGGAAAAGGGCCGCTGCTAAACCATTAGGGCCTGCTCCAACGATAACGGCGTTTGTCATGGTTCTTCCTTCTTATTGTTGTTCATCATTTGTTCAACTGGTTGAGGTGTTTAGCTGGGGTGTACCCATAATGGGCAGTGATGCCCCGCTGCTGTAGCTACTTCGCGACTTTTGCTTCCCCTATTTTCCTGCGGTAAAGTAATATCGACCAGTTTAAATACTGGTTTCCGCCTGTAGCTCAGCTGGATAGAGCAGCCCTCTAACTAAGGGTTAGGTCGTGGGTTCGAATCCCACCAGGCCGTTGTGGTGAGTAATTCATCATTTTGACCGCGGGCGCGGAATGGACAGCACTAGGAGTGCTGTCCATTCTTTCTTTCCTTATTAAAGAATCCAAAACAAAACGCTAACAACGACAATTATCGCTGTTAATAGTGAAATCGATAAAGGTCGCTGACGAAGCCAACTTCTTGGAGGTGCTGCCACTTCAACGGTGGTGGCCTCTGGCTGACTTTGAGTTGATGGTGTTTTTGCTACTTGAAGCTTTCGTGGAGATTCTAGGTAGCGATAATAGGCTGTGCCCGCCCTGGCGTTAGGTAATTTCGCCATGATGGATGCTTCTGGCGGCAAGCCAGTACAACACTCCCCTTTTTCGTTTGGGTCTCCAGGCGTATAACCCATTTTCTTCCAGAAGCGGTGAGTGCTTTCTGGCGATCTACTATCTACGTATAGCAAAGAAACAGTAGCTTCTGATTCGACGAAAGCCTTTTCTGCCTGCGCGACCAGTTTTTGACCGATGCCCATATTTTGATATTCAGAAAGAACAGCAACTTCAAGGATTGACCTCGTCGCAAGAGATTCAGGAAAATCGTCTTTGACAGTCATATTTACGCGCCTTAACCCCTCATCATAATGTGTTGAGGGGTGCAGCGCCAATAATCCACCAACTATTTTTTCGTCAATTGCGCACTGAAGCAGAACCGACCGCCTATCTTCATAATTCTTCTTCTCTAAGAGAGACTTGGAGGCATCTGGAATATGCTCCTGAAAGATTCTTTGCACTTTTTTCCGCGCTGGAGCTGACGTGATATTCGTGATCATTAGAGACTCATCATGGCACATACCCTTATTTTAAAACGGGCTGTGCACTTCCTTCGCACTCATGGAATAGCTCCTGATCTGGGTCGGTTTTCCAGCGTTGTGCAGCTTTCTGGCCGCCTTTGCGTCCCATGGTGGCCGGTGCTTTTCGTTTACTGCTTGTAGCACGTCCTGGGGAGCTAGAGCTGTCATTAATTCGGCCGAATGTTTCGAATGACAACCCATTTGAAGAGTCATCACATCGCACAATCAAGCATCACCGCTATGCGTTAGAAACCTATGATGATATCCAGCATGCGCAGAAGGTCATCGGCAGGATTATCGACGGATACAATAACCGTGACCGCCACAGCGGGCTAAATGGATACACACCTAGTGAAGTGTATTCAGGCACGTGGCGTGACATCCTTGAACATCGCCGAGCAAAGGAAACCGTCTACTACGCGACGCACCCGCACCGCAGACCCCGGAAATCCGTCTACAAGCCACCACCTAAAACGGTAGGAATCAACAACGGCAAACCCCTAGCGCCCGAGACATCGAGCGCGTAAAGTAACAGCCACGTCAAACAGGGGGATGTTCACAACTCAAAGGCAGGCGCCGATCGAGGGCAAAGGGACCAAAGTAAGAGGACCAAACTAGAAGGACCACCAAGCGAGCCTTTCCACATCCCCGGCCGGCTGGCTACTTATAGGCCGAGAAGCCCGTAATCTTCTTGCCCATAATGAGGGACTGCACGGTATCTGTTCCTTCGTAGGTGTGCATAGCCTCGATGTCCGCAAAGTGGCGCGCGATGTCGTTCTCCAGCAAAATGCCAACCCCGCCAAGCATGTCGCGGGCATCGGAGGCGATGCGGCGAGCAGCACGCGTGTTATGAAGCTTCGCCGCCGAAGCCTGCTCCGGCGCCAAGGTCCCCGCGGTTTCGCGCAAAGAGACCTCACGGCAGGTCAGCATCATCTGGCTCAAATCGAGCACCATATTGGCCAAACGCTGCTGAATGATCTGTGCCTTCGCCAGCTCGCGGCCAAACTGGACGCGCTCCAGCACATAAGAGCGGGCAATCTCATAGCACGCCACCGCCGAACCCAGCGCCATCCAGGACACACCAATGCGTGTAGCAGTCAGCACGCGGGAAACATCCTTGAAGCTGCGGCAGCCCGGTAGCTGATTGGCGGCGGGGATACGGCAGTCGGTCAACGTAATGTGCGCCTGGTGGATGGCCCGCAGAGAGAGCTTGCCCTCAATCACGGATGCCGAATAACCAGGGGTCTCCTGCGGAACGATGAAGCCGCCAACATTGCCGTCCTCCATGCGCGCATAGATGATCGTGATGCCGCCGGAAGCGCCGTTGCCAATCCACTTCTTCTCGCCGTTCAGGACCCACTCATCGCCATCGCGCACCGCGGTGGTCTCCAGGGCAATCGAATCCGAACCGTGGGCCGGCTCCGTCAACCCAAAAGCCCCAAGCAGCGAGCACGAAGCCATTCGCGGCAAGTATGAAGCCTGCTGCTCCGGAGAACCCAACATAGAAATAGAGCGCATAGCCAACCCCGCCTGCACCGCAATCACCGTGCCCATCGAGGCATCCGCACGTGTGACCTCCATGAGCGCCAAGCCGGCACCGAGCGTGGACATCTCTTCGAAGCCTTCAACCGCCAGGCCATCAGTCATCACGTCCAGCTCCCCCAACCGCTGAACCAAGTCCAGCGGGTATTCCGCAGCCTGCCAATGCTGGTTAATCACCGGAGCCGAGTACTCGCGGAAACGAGCAGCTCGCTTCCACCCCGCAGCATCGGCCTCAGAGAGGTTGTCAAAAACGCCCAGGAAGTCAGTGGTGGGCTCGAAGAGGTTGTGGGACATAGTAAATTCTCCAACTAACAGGCAATACGAATGACGATTAGCGTCAATTGTGACCTGACTCTCTCCCTCTGTCAAGTCTGCCAAGGGCAACCACACTGTCCGAAAGCACAAGGTCTCCCCCTCCCCACAGCACCAGGTATACTAACCGCCATTAGCTCAATGAGGAGGACGCCCACCATGGCCAACCAGAGACGCCGCGACCAAATCGCCGCCGCCGCACTCGACCTCTTTGACCAGCGCGGCTACCACGCCACCGGCATGGAGGACATCGCCAAAGCCGTCGGCATGCGCGCCTCCAGCCTGTACAACCACTTCTCCTCCAAGCAGGAGCTCCTCGCCGAAGTCACCATCACCGCCATGGAGGACCTCCTTCGCGCCAATGCCGCTTGCCTCGCCGGGCTGAGCGATCCCCGCGACAAGCTCGTCGCCACCATGAAAGCCCACGTCATCTACCACGCCACCCACGCCCGGCGCGTCCGCGTGGTCAACAACGAGCTCACCAACCTCGAAGAACCCCACAAATCCGTCGTCCTGCAACTGCGCCGCGATTATGTCGCCCGCTGGATGGCCGTGGTCAACGAAGGCGACTTCCACGCCGAGAACCTCAAAATCGCCTGCTGGGCGCTCATCGATATGGGCATCGGTGTGGCCCAATGGTTTAGCCCCGACGGTGACTACACCGCCGAGGCTTTAGGCGAGATGTACGGCCAGTTCGCGCTGCGTCAACTTACCTAGGGCGCACAACCAATCTGCTGCTCTTCCTCCCGCCCATCCGGGTACTGCACGCGCACGCGGGAGTAGACCTCGGCGTGGTAGCCGCACGCCACGCGCTTGTCGACGACCACCTTCACCCGATCCTCACTGAATTTACCCTCCGCGCAATTGGGGTCACAGTCATTCTCGACGGCCACTCCGTCTGCCTCCGCGGAATCGTCTCCCCAGCGCTGCCAGTCCAACTCGTTGACCAGGTAGTTATTATCCGCGCACGCTAGTGAGATGCGGTCCGGGCCCTCCAAACCCGTCACGGACACGCAGTCCAAGATGGCGGTGGCATCGATGGTGGTTTCCACGTCCGGCCCCACCAGGCCCACCACGCGCACCAGCTGGCCGGTGGCGGGCAAGACGGAGAAGGAGACGCGGTCGGAATCGCGAATCACGGTCACCAGCTGGTCCTCGCCTTCGCCCTCGACGGTGCCGACCTCGTTGCCGTCGGCTTCCGCCAGCATGTCATAGGCAATCTTTTGCTGCTCACTGCTCAAGCCCGGCTGGAGCAGCAGCTCCAGCGCGCCCAGCGCGCGGTTCGGGAAGGAATCCGCCAGCTTCTCCAGCCCGGCGCGGTCGGACGCGATGACGAGGTCCTCCGGGTTGATGGAAGGCTGCGGGTCAAAGCCCGGCACTTCGCCCTGCGAGGAGACCTCCACGGCGCCGCCGGCATCCACCGCATATTCGGTGATTGCCGTGGCATCGCCGAGGGTATCGACGCGCTTCATGTATTCCTTCGCGGTCACGCCCTTATCCACGGCATCGGGCTGGGTTGCGGCTGCCTCGCCGGCCTGGGTCAGAATCTCCGCGGCCGAGGCCACGGGTTCCGAGTTATTGAGCAGCGGGAAGGCACCACCGATGAGCGCAAGCACCGCGACGGAAGCCGCCGCTATTGTCCACGTGGGCCGGCCCTTCGTTATCTTTGCGAGGGTCTCTTCGGAACGGGCGAGGGAGGCGTCGTCAAGCGCTGTGTCAGGAACGGGGTTGGCGGCGCGGAGCATATCGAGAGAGCTAGGCATCGGTTTCTCCTGTGAGTTCGGAAAGGTGGGTACGCGCGCGGTGCAAGCGAACGCGCACGTTATTGCGGGAAATGCCGAGGACCTCGGCGATATCGGGGTGGTCGAGTCCCTCCCAGGCGTGGAGCGTAAGAATCTCGCGCTCCGCGTGCGGAAGCTGCATCAGCGCGCGAGTGATGTCGAGGTTGGCATCGACGGCGTCATAGCCGGCATAGGATTCCAGCTCATGATCATCGAGGTTCTCCGTCTCCCGGCGGGTGCGGTAAAACTCGCGCATCACGTTGCGGGCGATGCCATAGAGCCACGGCAGCGGCGTGCCGCGCAAGGAGTCGAAGCCGGACCAGGCCCGCTCGAAGACGTCGGCCGCCAGCTCTTCGGCGTGGCTCGGTGGGACGCGGCGGCGCAGATACGCCAGCACCGCCGGGTAATGCTCGCGAAACAGGCGGGAAAACTCCCGCTTGCGCGAACCAGGCAAGGTAAGAACAGACACTAATAAAACTCCAGAATGCTAATGGGCTCACTGAGTATGTTGCACTAGACGCCCGAGCGTTACAGGGAAGCGGTGAAATGGTTTACTAAAGGGGATGGAACCACTCGAGCTCTCGGCCCTGACGGGCACGCAATCGCGCACCTACGGCACGCGCAAGATCACCAAGGACATGATCTCAGCCCCCGTGCATGTGGCTATTGCGCTGTGGGATGAGCGCTGGGATTCCGCCGAAAACGGAACTGTCGACGGCTGGGTCATCGCCGTCAACACCAAGAAGACGCGCTTCGTGCGCAAGGGCCAGATTAAAAAGGGCGACATCGTTGAGGTTGCCGTCCGCGAATTCGAGAAAGCCACCAAGGGGCTCCGGGGACGCAGGTGGATCGTCACCGGGCGCCGGCAGTCGGGGTTGCGGGCCGCGCTGGAAAAGCGCGGCTATGCCGTGACGGGGAGCTTTGCGGAGGAGAATAGGGCGTCGAAAAGCGCCAGCTCCGTGCGGCGCAAGCAGGCCGGAATCACCGCGCGCCGCGCCAAGAAGGAAGGCGAGGCCCCGCGCAAGAAGCAAGTAGTAAAGGTGGACACACCGAAGGCGCACTGGTGGCCGAACTTCTCGACGGCCTCCTCCTGGCCCGAGGGTGCCACCGTGCGCATCGCCACGGACGCTTCCTCGGACACGGTGTTCAAGGGCTCCATGTGCTTCGTGGCCAGCAACGGCGACTACCGGTTGCGCACGCGCGAGACGACGGCCAGCACCGATGAGCTCGAGCTCGAATCCCTCACCTTGGCGCTGAAATACCTGCTCAAGGTCGGTGCAACCAAGGCGATCATCGAGTCGGACTCAGTAGCTGCTCTGGAAGCGGTGGAGCAGATTCGGAAGAAGGGCTCGAAGGCGATGCGCTCGCGCGGGGTGTGGCGCGGGCTTTCCTCGGGCTCGCGCTCGCGCTTCCAGCAGGCGTGGCATGACGTGGAAGGAGTCTGCGAGGTGACCATCCGCCGCGTGTTGGGGCATGCGGGCGACCCGCTGAACCGGGCTGCGGATCAGATTGCGTACATGGGCCTGCGGGCGATTGCGCATCCAATGAAGCAATCGCAGGCAACGCTCAAGGAAGGAATCACGAAGGCGTTGGCCAAGCTCTAATTCGGGCTTTGGTTCACTGGTGACATAGGCTAAGCCACATGAGCAATCCCTTTGACTCCAACCCTTTTGAGGAGCCGGACAAGCCTCTCCCCGGCCGTGGGTCGAATCCTTTCGCGGAACCCGCGCGCGAGTCAGACGCGAAGCCTTCGGCGAACCCTTTCGTTGACTCGTATGAGGATCCGAGTGTGGAGCCCTTTGCTGAACCTATCGCAGAGCCCTTTGCCGAGCCGGAGCGCGCCTACACCCCAGCTCCCCTGCCTGACCATGCCCCTGCGCAACAGCCAATGGAAGGCACGATCCACAGCTTCTCCTTTTTCAAGGGGCTTTTGAGTCTGTTCTCGCTCCTCGTAGGCTTCACCGGAATTACTGACGGCGATGTGGCAATGGGCATCGGCTTCGCCTTGCCCGGCGCCTGGTATTTCATCAAGTCACTACAGCAGAAGGCCAACCCAACCACGCCGCAAAAGCGCCATTGGTTTGTCATTTGGCTCATCGCCATCGTGCTCATGTTCTTCGGCGCCTAGGCCACAAGCCGCCGCCGCGCAACCACCCGCCGCCATACGATGCGCAGCAGCGAATGCGGAGTCGCCACCACCTCGCGCAGGTAATTCCATGGGCGGTCTTTCCGCGGGGTGCCAACACCATGCATGCGGACCCGAATCCCCAGGTGCCAGGCCCACAGGCGGGTGCGCAGCACGTGGAAGTCATTGGTTACGACGCGGAAATAGTCATAGTCCGGGCACAGCGCGTGGGCGCGCTCAAGGTTTTCGTTAGTGCTGGTAGCCAGCGGCTCCACACGAATCCGCTCCGGGTCCACGCCCCGCTCGATGAGGTAGCGCGCCATCGGCTCCGCCTCCCCGAAACCGGACACGATGATCGGCTCCTCCGGCAGCACGCGCGCCAGCACCACCGCGCGGTCCAAGCGGCTGCGCAGCAACGAGCCGGGCTCGCCACCCTCCACGCGCGCGCCCAACACCAGAAGCGGAAACTGCATGCCCGCTAGCTTAGCGTGCATACTGGTCAGCATGAGCATGTGCGTAGTCGGTTCCATCAACGCTGACCTCGTGGTCCACACCGCGCGGCACCCGCAGCCGGGTGAAACCCTGCTGGGCAGCGGCGGCACCATCACCGCGGGCGGCAAGGGAGCGAACCAAGCGGTCGCTGCCGCCCGCCTGGGTGCTCAGGTCAGCTTCGTCGGCGCGGTGGGCAACGATGCTTATGCCACGCCCGCGATGCACTACTTGCAGGCCAGCGGCGTGGACCTCACGCACGTCGAAGCCAGCGAGGAGGTGACGGGCTTGGCGGTCATCACCGTGGATAAGCAGGGAGAAAACACCATCATCGTGGTGCCGGGGGCCAATGCGCTTGTCGACGCTCCCTTCGTCACCACCCACTCCTCCCCTATCACCGAATCGGAACTCATTCTGCTCCAAGGCGAGGTTCCGGCGGAGGGTTGTGCCAAGGCCATAGAGCTGGCGACGGGGCGGGTCGTGGTCAACCTCGCGCCGGTCATCGAGGTTGACAAGGAAGCTCTCCTGCGCGCCGATCCGCTGCTGGCCAATGAGCACGAAGCCGGGCTCATCCTGGAGCAGCTGGGCCTGAGCGGCGAGGGCGCGCCGGAGGAGCTGGCGCGGCGTCTGACGGAGGCCGGCTTTGCCTCGGTGGTCCTCACGCTGGGCTCGCGGGGAGCGCTCGTGGCCGAAGGGGCTGAGCTTGTCGACGTTCCCTCCCCGCAGGTCACCGCCGTCGACACGACCGGCGCGGGTGACGCCTTCGCCGGCGCGCTGTGCGCCCGGTTGCTCCACGGCGACGGCCTCGTGGAGGCCGCCACCTTTGCCGCTCGAGTTGGGGCTTACGCCGTCACCGGAGAAGGTGCGCAGGCCTCCTACCCCGATCTCAAGAGCAAGCTTCCCAGCTAATTACTCCCCGAGGAGCTGGGAGCGCAGGTTCTCGTCCTTCTTCTCCACCTCGGCGGCCATGTTTTCTTGGTAGGCCACCATCTTGTCCACCAGTGTCGGGTCACCCGCGGAGAGAATGCGCACGGCAAGCAGGCCGGCATTCTTCGCTCCGCCGATGGAGACGGTGGCCACCGGCACGCCGCCCGGCATCTGCACGATGGAGAGCAGCGAATCGAGCCCATCAAGATCCTTCAATGCGCGCGGGATGCCGATCACCGGAAGCGGCGTGGCCGCGGCGACCATGCCCGGCAGGTGAGCCGCGCCACCGGCGCAGGCGATGATGGCCTTGAGGCCGCGCTCGTGCGCGGACTTGGCATAAGCCAGCATCTTTTCCGGGGTGCGGTGCGCGCTGACAACGCCTACCTCGAAGGGCACGCCGAACTCGGCGAGCACCTCTGCGGCGGGCTTGACGGTGGGCCAATCGGAATCAGAGCCCATGATCAGGCCAACGAGTGGTTCCATAAAAACTCTCCTTATTAAATAGGTTTCAAGCTCGCTGCGGGCTTAAGCCCACTGCGCGTGGACGAGGAAGTGGGCGGCATCGTGGGCGATGCGGCGGGTTTCCGCCACGTCCTCACCGACAACGTTGACGTGGCCAATCTTGCGGCCCGGCTTGTGGTCCTTTCCATAGAGGTGGACCTTCGCCTCTGGGTAGCGCTCCATCACTTCGCGGACGCGCTGGGGCATGGGCATCTGCGGATCTTCTTCGGCACCCAGCACATTGGCCATCACCGTGACCGGGACCAGGGCTGCGGTAGAGCCCAGCGGCAGGTCCAGCACGGCGCGCAGGTGCTGCTCGAACTGCGAGGTCACGCAGCCATCCTGAGTCCAGTGGCCGGTATTGTGCGGGCGCATGGCCAGCTCGTTGACGGCGATATCCTCCTCAACAACCGCGCCCGGCGCGCCAGAGGCGGAAGCGATGATGGAGCCGGCGTCTTGCTTCGTGGCGAAGGCAAAGAGCTCCACCGCCAGCACGCCGGTAACGCTAAGTTCGGTGGCCACCTTGATGCCCACCTGCATGGCGCGCTCGGTCAACTCCGGCGAAAGGTTCGGAGCGGGGGCAAAAGCCTCGGCGCAGATGCCGTCCCGCTGCACGGACTCGGTGACCGGCCAGACCTTCACCTCGCCGGAGGGGCGACGGGCGACGAGCACGGACAGCTCGCGGGTGAGGTTGACCTTTTCTTCGGCCATGAGCGGGGTATCGGCCGCAAGCAGCTTAGCGACGAGCGGCTCCAGCTCCTCCGCGGACGGGAACCACACGCCATGGCCGTCGTAGCCGCCGCGGCGGGCTTTGAGGCACACGGAACCGTCGACAAGCGCGGCGAAATCCCGCGCATCCTCCACCGATTCGATGGCGGCAAAGCGCGGCACTGGGGCGCCCAGCTCTGCCATTTTCTGGCGCATGAGCAGCTTGTCCTGCGCGTAGAGGAGGGCGGAAGGCTGGGGCTGGACGTTGAGGCCGTCGGCGATGAGCGCCTGCACGTGCTCGGTGGGAACGTGCTCGTGCTCAAAGGTGATTGCATCCGCGCCGTCTGCGGCGGCGGTGAGCACGTCGAGATCGTGATAGTCACCGAGAACGACGTCCGGGATCACCTGGGCGGCGGACTTATCCGGCGCGGAGGCTAGCACGCGCAGGTGGATGTCGAGCTCGGCGGCGGCCGGCTGCATCATGCGCGCAAGCTGGCCGTCTCCATAAACAGTAACGAGGGGTTTGTGTTGTTCACTCACTCTTCCAATACTAGCCTTGGGGCCATGATCGTCCGGCATACCATCTTTCAGAACTCCCTCATGACCGCCCTGTTGGATGGCATTTACGACGGCGAAATGACCATCGGTGAGCTCTTGGGCAAGGGCAACTTCGGTATCGGAACCTTCGATGCGCTGGACGGCGAGATGATTATCCTCGACGGGGTGTGCTACCAGCTGCGCGGCGATGGCACCGCGACGGTGGCGGACTTGGACCAGGGAACCCCCTTCGCGGTGGCCACGAACTTTGTCCCCCGTATTAAGGTGGCCGCGCCCAAAGGATTGAAGCGCGAGGAGCTGTCGGCCTTCATCGATGAGGTCGAGCCTTCCGCCAACTACATGTACGCGGTGCGTATCGCCGGACGCTTCAGCAATGTGGTCACCCGCACGGTGGTCAAGCAGAGCAAGCCCTACCCGCCGATGGCGCAGGCGGTGGGCGGTGACAAGGAGCTGCGCTTTGACGACGTCGAGGGCGTCATCGGTGGTTTCCGCACGCCGGTCTTTGAGAAGGGAATCTCCGTGCCCGGATGCCACGTGCACTTCATCGACGCTGCACGTACCTCCGGAGGGCACGTGCTGGACTACACGGTGGATGAGGCCACGATTGAGCTCTGCCCCGGAACGGACCTCGATCTGCGTCTGCCGCTGACCCACGAGTTCCGCTCCGCCAACTTGGCGCCGGAGGACCTGGACCAGCAGCTGCATACGACGGAGATTAAGGGCTAGCCCCAGACCGGTTGCTCGTTGAGGATGTCTTCGACGCGCTTTGCTTTGGGGATGGAGGGAAAATACATCGGCTTGTCATAGCCGTGAAGTGCCAGCGAGATCCCACCGCGGCGGCGGCGCGCACCGCGAATATCGGTGAGCGGGATCGAATCAACGCGTTTGCCTTCGCGAGCGATGACGCGCAGGTTAGTCACGATGAAGCGCTTGCGACGGGCCTTGACGAGAGGAACGATGAAGCGCCAGACGGCAAGCAGGGCCCATATAGCTACTAAGCCATTGCGAAGCGCTAGGTCAATGCCGTTGTAGTCACACCAGCCGATGGCGATCCAGCACACCCCAGTAATCACGACGAGCTCTAGAAAAGGAAAGAGCAGCGTGCGAAACGGGGCGGTCATGTCCGCGCGAACAACTTCGCCGCGGCCCATCTGCATGAGGTTCATGGGGCACATGGTACCTCCCTGCTCCCACTGTCCAGGTGAGAGGACGTCACGTCCCAAACCTTGAAGGCCCAGCCAAGGCTTCGCACATGGCATTTCCTAAAAGGCGTCAGTCAAAAGGCGTCTTTGCCCCCGAAAACGCCATGTGGAGGCGTCCAAAAGGTGTCTTTGACCCCAAAGACGCCTTTTGACTAATGCCTTCTGACAGATGCCTTTTGAATAGCGCCATGTGTCGAGCACGGCGCCTTCTATGAAGGCCTCGCCGGTCGACGCTTGGATGTCCCCGCGCGGGCGATTATTTATCAGCCGGGCGCAGGTGGATGACATCACCGGCGGAGTAGTACTCGCCGCCGACGTTGATGCGGCCGTCGTCAGCCACGCCCTCGACGGTGCCGATCACATCGCCCGTCGGGGCTTCGAGGCGAACCTCCTGGCCAATGGAAGAACACACCTTGCGGTAATCAGCCATGAGCTGTGGGTCCTGCTGCTCCCACTGGGTGATGCGGCGGCGCAGGTTCTTCAGAACGGTGATGGCCAGCTCAGTGCGGTCGGTATCAAGGCCTTCGAGCGCAAGCGAAGTCGCGGCCTCGATGGGCAGTTCCTCCCGGGTCAGGGTGACATTGATGCCCATGCCCACGACCACGCGTGCTGAAGGCGGGTTAGCGGCTTGAGTCTTGGGCGCGACCTCAGCCTTGTTGATTTCCGCTTTGTTGATTTCGGCCTTGTTGACCTCAGCCTTGTTGATTTCGGCCTTCGAGACTTCAGTCTTCGGAGCGGACTTGAAAGCCTCCCCCACCGGGCCGGCTTCCGCGAGGATGCCGCACAGCTTCTTGCCATCGATGTGCACATCATTCGGCCACTTGAGCACCGCACCATCGACCGAGTCGGTCACGGCCAAACCGGCAGCCAGGGGCAGGGTGCCAAGGTGCTCTAGCGACTCCGGGAGGATCAGTGCGGAGAAGATAAGCTGCGACCCCGCCGGGCTCACCCACTGGCGGCCCAAGCGGCCTTTGCCGGCCACCTGTTCGTCGGCAAGCAGTACGGTGCCATCAGCCACCTTCTCCGCCTGCATGAGATCAGTATTGGTGGAGCCAGTGGACTCGGTGAAATCGATGACAGCGAAGTCTTCACGTAGCGCCTCGCGGATGCGGTCCATATCAAGTGCAGTCATGCACCCTAGGTTACCCGCCGGGCAGTGGCCTTCTAGACGTAACTAAAAGTAATCCGGATTGGCCAGAATTGTGTGTGCGGTGGCCTCGTCGAGACAGGTGGTCAAGACCGCTTGCGGCAAAGCATGGGTTACCTGTTCAGGCGTAACGGAGATCTGCCGAGAATCCGCTAGGAAGGACACGGTGTCCTCAACCAGCTTGTCGTAGTCCGCGCGTTCTTTCGTGCCGAGGCTATCTGGTTTGCCTTCAGTCACCAGCACGTAGCGGATCTCCGGGGCGACCCACTTACATACCCACTCGCCGTATTCTTGCGCTTCCGAATCCGAGAGGTCCAGCCCCATCCGCTTCATGCTGGCGCGCATGGTGTCACGATCAACCTTGCCGTTGTCCACCAGTTGTGAGCGGACCTTAGATGAGTCCACGGTGTCGGCGAAAATAGCGCGGAACACGGTATCGCGCTGAGCCGCGGAAGGCGAAGTGGACTGCGTCGAAGACGCGTCAGCGGTACCAGTGGAAACAGTTGTTAGCGGCGTGAAAGTCTCTGCAGATTCCGTACTAGAGCAACCAACCAAGAGCACTGTGAGGAGCGGGGCGAACTTCTTCATAGCGAATTCCAGCCTAATCCACGTGCCGCTGGGTGCTAGTGTGTGTCCATGGCAAAGGTCACTTTTGAGAACGTCGGCATCACCTATCCCCGCGCCGAGAACCCCACGGTCAAAGACCTCAATCTCGAGATTGCGGATGGCGAATTCCTGGTCCTCGTCGGACCGTCCGGCTGCGGTAAATCCACCACCCTGCGCGCCCTCGCGGGACTCGAGCCGGTCTCCAGCGGCCGCATCCTCATCGACGGCAAAGACGTCACAGGGCTGGAGCCCGGCGAGCGCGATATCGCAATGGTCTTCCAGAATTATGCGCTGTACCCGCACCTCACCGTGGCCCAGAACATGGGATTTTCCCTCAAGCTGGCCAAGATGCCCAAGGCAGACATCAAAGCCAAGGTCGAGGAAGCCGCCAAGACCCTCGGGCTCACGGAGTACCTGCAGCGCAAGCCCAAGGACCTGTCCGGTGGTCAGCGCCAGCGCGTGGCCATGGGCCGCGCCATCGTGCGCGAGCCGAAGGCCTTCCTCATGGATGAGCCCCTGTCCAACCTCGATGCCAAACTACGAGTGCAGACCCGCGCGGAGCTGGCCAGCCTCCAGCAGCGCCTCGGCACCACCACCGTCTACGTCACCCACGACCAGGTGGAGGCCATGACCATGGGAGACCGCGTCGCCGTTCTCAAAGACGGCGAACTGCAACAGGTCGCCCCACCGCGCGAGCTTTACGACGCCCCCGCTAACGAATTCGTCGCCGGCTTTATCGGCTCCCCCGCGATGAATATCTTCGACTACAACGGCGGCCGCGTCGGCGTGCGCCCAGAGAAGATGTTCATCAACAAGGGGCCAGTAGGCTTCCAGGGCACGGTGGAGTTCGTGGAGGAGCTGGGCTCCGAATCCTTTGTCTACGTCATGGTGGGCGAGCAGCGCTTCGTTGCCCGCGCGAGCAATAACGTTCCGCAGCGCGGTGAGAACGTCGTGCTGACCTTTAACCCCCGCGAGGCCCACCACTTCGATCCGGAAACCGGCCAGCGCATCGAGGCTTAGGCAGTAGCGCTAACAGGGGTAGCTTCACCCCCGTGTGAAGTGAATTAAAAGCCAAAACCATGTGCCTTGTGGGGATGATCCCCTATTTTGAAGTCATCAAAAGTTTTCCGAAAGGTGAATACTCCATGAAGAAGCCGTTTCTCCCTAGCTCGCTGCGTTCTGTCCGCCGCGGCGTAGTCGTCACCACCGCTGCACTCGCGTTGACCTTGGCAGGTTGCTCGTCGGGCGACGAGGGGTCGTCGTCAAGCGCTGGCTCCGATGCCTCCTCCACCGATGGTGGCGGCCGCGGGCCCATCACCTTTGCCATGGGCAAGAACGACACCGACAAGATCACCCCCATCATCGAGGCATGGAACGCCGAGCACCCGGACGAGAAGGTCGAGCTCAAGGAGCTCGCCGGCGAGGCCGACGCTCAGCGCGAAACCCTCGTGCAGTCCCTGCAAGCGGGCAACTCCGACTACGATGTCATGGCGCTCGACGTGGTCTGGACCGCGGACTTTGCTGCAAACCAGTGGCTGGCACCGCTGACCGGTGACCTGGAGGTTGACACCTCTGGCCTGCTGGAGCCCACCGTGGAATCCGCGACCTACAACGACACCCTCTACGCGCTGCCGCAGAACACCAACGGCCAGCTGCTCTTCCGCAACACCGAGTTGGCGGACAAGGCTCCGGAGAAGTTCGAGGACATCGCGTCTGCCTGCGAGGCCATCAAGGACGATAGCTCCTGCCTGACCACCCAGCTCAAGCAGTACGAGGGCCTCACCGTCAACACCGCCGGCTTCATCGAGGGCTGGGGCGGCTCCATCTTGGATGACGAGGGCAACGTGACCGTTGACTCGGACAAGTCCAAGGAAGGCCTGCAGGCGCTTGTCGACGCCTACGAAGACGGCACCATCTCCAAGGACTCCACCGCCACGACGGAGGAGGAGACCAACTTGGCCTTCACCGAGGGCAAGACCGCATTCGCCATCAACTGGCCGTACATGTACACCAACGCTGAGGAAAAGGGCGTCAAGTTCGAGGTCCAGCCGCTGGTGGGCAAGGACGGCGTCGGTGTCTCCACGCTCGGCGGCTACAACAACGGCATCAACATCAACTCCGAGCACAAGGCTACGGCCCTGGACTTCATGAAGTTCATCATCAACGAGGAGAACCAGAAGTCCTTCGCTGAGGCTTCCTTCCCGCCGGTACTGGCTTCCATCTACGACGATGAGTCCCTGGTGGAGGAGTTCCCGTACCTTCCGGCTCTGAAGGAATCCCTGGAGAACGCCGCACCGCGTCCGGTTTCCCCGTTCTACACCGCCATCTCCAAGGCCGTGCAGGATAACGCTTACGCGGCATTGACCGCGGGCAAGTCCGTCGATGACGCAACGAAGGACATGAAGGCCGCCATCGAGGCAGCCGCGCAGGGTTAATCTTCCCAGCGTGAATGGGGCGCGAGTAAGTCCACGAGACTTGCCCGCGCCTCTTTCTTTGATCTGGCTTTGATCTGGGTGCTCGTGCACAGAGGATGTCTCAGCCACCCGCTATGATTTTCCCCAACCCCCGATAAACCCCTCCCCCCTATTAATCAGAAAGGCAGGCACCGCATGGCTGGAGCACCGGCTACCGCGCAGCCCCGCAGACAGTATCTGCGCGTCGCTGCGCTCATCGCACCGGCGCTGATAGCGCTGGCCGTGGTCATCGGCTATCCCATCGTGCGCGCTGTGATGTTGTCCTTCCAGGGCAACAAGCGGCTTAACCCGACCACGGGTGTATTCGAGGAAGGCTCATTCGCAGGCCTCGAAAACTACCTGTACTGGCTCACCAATAAATGCATGTCTGCCACCGGCCAAGCCACCACATGCCCAGACGGCGTCATCGCCACCGATTTCTGGCCAGCGCTCAAGATCACACTCTTCTTCACCGTGGTCACGGTGGCACTGGAGACGATCTTGGGCATGTTCATGGCGCTGGTGATGAACGGCGAATACCGCGGGCGCGGCCTCGTGCGCGCGGCTGTGCTGGTGCCTTGGGCCATTCCCACCGCGGTGACTGCGAAGCTGTGGCAGTTCATGTTCGCGCCGGACGGCATCATCAACGCGCTCATCGGCTCGAACATCGCGTGGACCACGGACCCGTTTTATGCCCGCCTCGCGGTCGTCATCGCCGATGTGTGGAAGACCGCCCCGTTCATGGCGCTGCTCATCCTGGCCGGCCTGCAGATGATCCCGCGCGATGTCTATGACGCGGCCCGCGTGGACGGCGCCTCGCGCATCCAAACCTTCTTCACCATTACCCTGCCGCTGGTACGCCCAGCGCTCATGGTGGCCATCCTCTTCCGCACGCTGGACGCGCTGCGCATGTACGACCTGCCGGTCATCATGATCTCCGCTTCCTCCAACTCCCCGACGGCCACCATTTCCCAGTTGGTGGTGGAGGACATGCGCCAGGGCCACTTCAACTCTGCCTCCGCGCTATCCACCCTCATCTTCCTGCTCATCTTCACCGTCGCGTTCATCCTCGTGCGTTTCCTCGGCGCTGATGTGTCCGGTACTGCTCGCCAGAAGAAGGAGAAGAAGTCATGAAAAAGATCGGACACTACCTTGGCATCCTCTTCATCATGTTCTGGGGGCTCGCTCCCTTCTACTGGATGGTCGTCACCGCCCTGCGGCACAAGTCCCATACTTTCGACACCACCCCGTGGCCCACGCACGTAACCCTGGATAACTTCCGGGACGCGCTAGCCACGGACAAGGGCAATGACTTCCTCAATGCGCTGGGGAACTCTTTGATCATTTCCTTGGTCACGACCGCGGTGGCGGTCCTTATCGGTGTGTTTACCGCCTATGCCTTGGCACGCTACGACTTCCCGGGCAAAGGTATTGTCACCGGCATCATTCTGGCTGCCTCGATGTTCCCGGCCATCGCGTTGGTGACCCCGCTGTTCCAGCTCTTTGGCAACCTCGAATGGATCGGCACCTACCGCGCGATGATCATCCCGAACATCTCCTTCGCGCTACCGCTGACGGTCTATACGCTGCTGAGCTTCTTCCGCCAGCTTCCCTGGGAGTTGGAGGAGGCCGCCCGCGTGGACGGTGCTTCCCGCGGCCAGGCCTTCCGCCTCGTGCTCCTGCCCTTGGCCGCGCCGGCGCTGTTTACCACGGCTATCATCGCCTTCATCACGACGTGGAACGAATTCATGTTGGCCAAGCAGCTATCCACCACCGCTACTGAGCCGGTGACCGTGGCCATCGCGCGCTTCTCGGGCCCCTCGGCCTTCGAGTACCCCTACGCCGCCACCATGGCCGCGGGCGCGCTGGTGACGATTCCGCTGATCATCATGGTGCTCATCTTCCAGCACCGCATCGTTGCCGGCCTCACCGCCGGCGGTGTTAAGGCCTAATGCGCCGCGCTCTGCTGTGGGACACCGCGCTGGGATTCGTTGGTTTCTTTGCGTTCCTGGCGCTGGTGCAGGCAGTCCTCAATCTTTTTCACCCCTCCCCCGCTATCTGGCCGGGGCTCCTCGCGGGCGCGCTGTGCCTGGCGGAGTTTCTGCTGTGGCGGGCTAAACGGAAGGATCTCCGATGACCTGGCACGATAACGCCATTTTCTACCAGGCCCTCGTGGGCTCGTACAAGGACACCCGCGGCGAAGGCGTCGGCACGCTGCGCGGCGTTATTGAGAAGTTGGATTACCTCAAGTGGCTCGGCGTGGACTGCCTCTGGCTCTCCCCGTTTTATGCCTCCCCGCTGCGCGATGATGGCTATGACATTGCCGATTACTACTCCATCCACCCTGATTACGGCACGATGGAGGACTTCGAGGAGCTCGTCACCGAGCTCCACGCGCGCGGCATGCGGCTGATGACGGACCTGGCTTTCAACCACACCTCCACTGATCACCCATGGTTCCAGGCCTCGCGCACCGATCCGGAAGGGCCGTACGGCGACTACTACGTGTGGGGCGATGATCCCCTGCGCTACCCAGAGATCCGCATCATCTTCACCGATACGGAAACCTCGAATTGGGCGTGGGATCCGGAGCGCAAGCAGTACTACTTCCACCGCTTCTACTCGCACCAGCCGGACTTGAACTATGACAACCCGAAGGTCCACGAGGAAGTGTTCAAGATCCTCTCCTTCTGGCTGGATAAGGGCGTGGACGGCTTCCGCCTCGATGCCATTGCATACCTCTACGAGCGCGATGGGCTGGGCGGCGAGTCCCTGCCGGAAACAGTCGAGTTTGTGGAGAAGGTCCGCGCCTTCATCGACGAAAACTACCCTGAGGCCATCATGATCGCGGAGGCCAACCAGCCGCCGCAAGACACCATGGAGTTCTACGGCACGGGCAATCGCTTCCACATGGTGTTCAACTTCCCCGTCATGCCGCGGCTCTACCAGGCCCTCGCCCTGGGTGACGCCACACCGGTCTACGAGATCATGGCGAAGCTTCCGGAGCTGCCCCAGGGCTGCCAGTGGGGCACCTTCCTGCGCAATCACGACGAGCTGACGCTCGAGATGGTTGGCGAAGACCAGCGCGCCATCATGTACGAGCACTTTCTGCCGGATGATCAGATGCGCGCTCACGTGGGTATCGCGCGGCGGCTCGCCCCGCTGTTGGGCAACGACTACCGCAAGATTGAGCTCTTCTATTCCCTCCTCATGACGCTGCCGGGCGCGCCTTTCTTGTATTACGGCGATGAGATTGGCTTGAACGACGCCCCCGAGCTGCCCGACCGCGATGCTGTCCGCACCCCTATGCAGTGGGAGCCGGGCGAGGGCGCAGGTTTCAGTACATCCGCTCAGACGCGCCGCCCCATCGTTGGCGGGATTGGTATTTCGGTGGAAGAGCAGCTTGCCGACGACTCCTCGATCCTCCACCGCGTTCGCAGCCTCATCCAGCAACGCAAGGCGCATCCGGAACTCGGCACCGCGCCTTTCGAGGCGGTGGAGACCGGCCACGCGGGCGTTCTGGGATTCCAGCGCGGTGAATTATTGTGCTTGCACAACTTCACCGAAAAAGCCGTGGACTTAGGACCAGTCGAACTGGGACCCTTCGGTTATGCCTGGCTTCCGGTGGAGGCTTAGCGGCCTTTTAGCGAAACGGTAAACAGAACATGAACAGTCGATGTATTGTGCTGTAATTTTTGAGGTTTTTTAGCGTTTTATGACCAATTAAAGATACATAATGCCTATTTGCCGAGGTCACCGGCCTTTAGCGCACAATTGGCACCATTACCTTTCGGGACTATCGTCAACCGCGGTTAGCTCGCAGTCGTCGCGCCACCCCTTTGGCCCCGACACGCTGACCCCTCTTTGTAGATTATTGCCCTAGTCCTGAAAGGGATCACGCTCGTGTCAGCGACTCTTATCATCTTGGCCATCGTGGTCATCACGGCACTGGCCTTCGACTTCACTAACGGTTTCCACGACACAGCCAACGCTATGGCAACGTCAATTGCTACCGGCGCACTGAAGCCGTTCACCGCGGTCGCCATTTCCGCCCTCCTCAACCTCATCGGCGCATTCCTCTCCGTCAACGTGGCCGCCACCGTGGCCAAGGGAATCGTCAACCTTGACCAGTACGATGTCTCCGTCCCCGCCGACGGCGACGCTTTGCTCATGGTCGTCTTCACCGGCCTCATCGGCGGCATCACCTGGAACCTATTTACCTGGCTCCTTGGCATGCCGTCTTCATCCTCCCACGCCCTCTTTGGTGGCCTCATCGGCGCTGCCTTCGCAGCCCTGGGCACCGGCGGCGTGGCATGGTCCTCCATCGCCGGCAAGATCATCATCCCGGCTATTGCCTCCCCGCTCATCGCCGCTCTGGTTTCCGCCTGCGGTACCGCCCTGGTGTACTGGGTGACCAACACCATCCCGAGCAAGGTCAAAAACGAGCACTTCCGCCACGGCCAGATCGTAACCGCCTGCCTCGTATCCCTGGCCCACGGCACCGGTGACGCACAGAAGACGATGGGCGTTATCTTCCTTGCCCTCGTTGCCGCTGGCGAGGCCAACTCCGATTCCCGCATCCCAACCTGGGTCATCGTGGCCTGTGCCGTCGCGATTGCCGCCGGCACCATGTCGGGCGGCTGGCGCGTCATCCGCACCCTGGGCAAGGGGCTCGTGGAGATTGAATCCCCGCAGGGCATGGCCGCTGAGGCCACCTCCGCCGCCATCATCCTGACCTCCGCCACCGGCGGTATGGCACTGTCCACCACCCACGTGTCCACCGGTTCCATCCTGGGTACCGGCCTGGGCCGCAAGGGCGCGAAGGTTCGCTGGGGCGTCGCCATGCGCATGGTGGCCGCGTGGCTCATCACCCTTCCGTGCGCCGCCTTCGTCGGCTTCGTTACGTGGTGGATTGCCAACGGCGTGGGCGCAGCCACCAACACCATGGTGGGTGCCATCGTTGACCTAATCATCCTGCTGGGAATGGTCGCCCTCATCCTCCTGCGCGCTCGCCGCAACCCGGTTGACGCTAATAACGTCAACGACGACTGGGACGAGGACTCCGAGTCCGTCGACTCCTCGATGTCTCACCGCGAAAAGGTCGCCGCCGGCGTTTCGACCGGCAACGCCCCTGGCGCCGCAAACGCCGTCAATGATGTGGTCAAGTCCCACACCGCTCACAAGGACAACTAAGGATTCCAATCATGACCGCAATGGAAATCGTCACCGCCCTCATTCGCGTGGCCGCACTCGCGCTCGCCTTCGGCGCCGGCATCCCACTCCTCTTCGCTTTGGGCATGCGCTGCATGACGGGCGACCCCATCCGCAACGCCGAAGGCGTTGTCGTTGATGACACCGAAGCTTCACCCCAGATGAAGATGCTTGGCTGGACGGTATACGCCGTTCTCGCCCTCCTCATCCTTGTCGCTATCACATGGATTGCAAAGGACTCCATCGCCCACTACTTCGGCTGGGAGCCATTTGCCGGAATCGCTAGCGGGCACTAAGCCTTCCCCCCTCCCACCGACAACACCAACAGCCCCGTCGCCCTACACGGCGGGGCTGTCCTTTTTGCCCTTATTCATTTTCCTCCGCCGCAGGAAGCACATGTGTGCCCCTGGTCACACATCAGCCAAGGTAAACAACAAGTTAACTTAACTTGAAATCTATGTAGCGTTTTGGACGTTTACACGATATAGTTGGTGAATACCAACGGTACGGTACCCCGTACCTTTACTACGAGAGACAAAAAGGGGCGAGCACGAATGAATACCATTTCCGGCTTTATTTCCGCCATTACTAACACATTCAAGACCGCCACCGGTACCGGTCTTGACACCATTACCGCTGCGCCCATCGCAGCGCAGGTGGCAGAAGATCTTGTCAAGCACGATCTCATTCCGGCAACCCATACCGACATCGAGGAAAGCTTCGCCGCCCTCACGGGCGACTTCCCCCGGGAAGGCGACCTTGCCGAGGTAGAGCTATTCCTCGACAGCTTCGGATGGCTTGCATAAAATCCTTCACCAAACCCCGCCCCCACCGGGCGGGGTTTTCTCATGCGGCCACCCTTCAAACGGTACATTTCGCGCCCACTACACTGTCAGCCATGCACCCAACACGCCGTTTCCGAGGATTCCCTCATCTTTTTCACCGCCCCTCACCTGCCCGAACGTAAATTGTGAGCGGAATCACCCGTGCGCTGCTATACATTCCTATACAAAACTTCTCTACACTGCCAAACATGACTATTTCCTCACATTTGTCGGAGCTTGACTCCCTGAGCGCCGACACCACCGCAGGCAAGATCGCTGAACTGAAGAGGCGTCGCGAAGCAGCGGCGCAGCCCATGGGAGAGAAAGCCCACGAAAAGGTCCACGCCCAAGGCCGCCTCACCGCACGTGAGCGCTTGGACTATCTCCTCGACGAGGGCTCCTTCGTCGAGACCGATATGCTCGCCGTGCACCGCACCACGGACTTCGGCATGGGCAAGAAGCGCCCGCTGACCGATGGCATCGTCACCGGCTGGGGCACCATCGACGGCCGCGAGGTTTGCATTTTCTCCCAGGACGGAACCGTCTTTGGTGGCGCACTCGGTGAGGTCTACGGCGAGAAGATGATCAAGATCATGGAGCTTTCCATCACCACCGGCCGCCCGCTCATCGGCCTATACGAGGGTGCTGGCGCCCGCATCCAGGACGGCGCCGTGTCCCTGGATTGGATTGCTAAGACCTTTTACCAGAACGTCAAGGCCTCCGGCGTCGTCCCGCAGATCTCCGTCATCATGGGCGCGTGCGCCGGCGGCAACGCCTACTCCCCTGCCCTGACTGATTTCGTGGTGATGGTGGACAAGAAGTCCAAGATGTTCGTCACCGGACCAGACGTCATCAAGACCGTCACCGGCGAAGAAGTCAGCCAAGAAGAACTCGGCGGCGCGGGCGTCCACATGCACAAGGCGGGAACCTCGCACTACACCGCCGCCAGCGACGAAGAAGCCCTGGATTGGGTTCACGATTTGCTGACCTACCTTCCCTCCAATAACCGCCAGCTGACCCCGGTTGAGCCCTACGAAGACCTGGGCGAAGAAACCGCCGACGACCTCATGCTGGATGAGATCATCCCGGATTCCCCGAACCAACCCTATGACGTCAAGGAGGTCATTGAGGCCCTCACCGATGACGGTGACTTCCTAGAGATTCAGGCCGACCGCGCCGATAACGTGGTCACCGCCTTCGGACGCATCGAAGGCCGCACTGTTGGTTTCGTTGCCAACCAGCCCCAGGTCTTTGCCGGCTGCCTCGACATCGATTCTTCCGAGAAGGCCGCCCGCTTCGTGCGCACCTGCGATGCCTTCAACATCCCTATCATCATGCTTGTCGACGTCCCCGGCTTCCTCCCCGGCGCCGACCAAGAGCACGACGGCATCCTGCGCCGCGGCGCTAAGCTGCTCTACGCCTATGCCGAAGCCACCGTTCCCAAGATCACCGTCACCCTGCGCAAGGCTTACGGCGGCGCCTATTGCGTGATGGGCTCCAAGGGGCTGGGCGCGGACATCAACCTGGCATGGCCCACCGCCCAGATCGCGGTCATGGGTGCAGCAGGTGCCGTCGGTTTTATCTATCGCAAGGAGATTAAGGCCGCCCATGAGAAGGGCCTCGACGTGACGGAACTGACCAAATCCTTCGAGCGCGAATACGAAGATCACATGCTCAACCCGTATAAGGCAGCAGAGCGCGGGCTTATCGACGCCGTCATTCTCCCCTCCGAAACCCGCAGTGCAATCGCTAAAAACCTGCGCTTCTTCACAGACAAGAATGTCGCGCGCCCATCGCGCAAGCACGGAAACATCCCGCTCTAGGCCGTGCTCGGATCGAGCACAGATTAGTGCAGCAGAAGCACTGTATTACACTAGTGTTCCATGACTGACTTGAAGACGACCGCTGGCAAGATCGAGGACCTGAGCGCCAAGCTCACCGAGTCCCGGGCGCCGCAGGGAGAAGTCCCGGCAGCCCGCAGCGCCATCGAGGCGCTCTTTGACGCCGGCTCCTTCGTGGAGACCGACGCCCTTGCTCGCCACCGCTCCACCGAGTTCGGCCGCGAGCACATCCGCCCCTACACCGATGGTGTCGTCACCGGCTTCGGCACCGTGGATGGCCGCAAGGTCTGCGCCTATGCGCAGGACGCCTCATTGTTCGACGGCACCATGGGCGAGGTCTATGGCGAAAAGGTCACCAAGCTCTACGACCTGGCCATTAAGACCGGCGTGCCCATCGTCGCGCTCGTTGCCAGCGATAAGCCCCGCGCCCAGGAGGGCATCGTCTCCTCCGCCATGCAGGCCCGCATCCTCGCCCGCGCCACCACCGCCTCCGGCCTCATCCCGCAGATCACGGCGGTTTACGCGGAGTCCAAGGAGGCCTCGCTCGTGGCCGCGTTGTCCGATGTGGTCATCGCTCCCGACGGCGACGTGCAGGCGGACGGGGAGCACGAGGTGAGCGTCGCCAAGCGCGTGCTCTCCTATCTGCCCTCCAATAACCGTGCCGCAGCTCCCCGCACCGAGGCCACCATCGTTGCGGGATCGGTGGAAGACAACATCAGCGAGGCCGACCACGCGCTCGATACCCTCGTCGGCGATGACGGCACCGTGGATCTCGCCGACGTAGTCACCGCTACCTGTGAGGATGTTTTCGAGCTCGGCGCCCGGGTGCGCGGTGTCTTCACCGGCTTCGGCCGCGTGGAGGGACGCACGGTGGGCATCATCGCCAACCGCGACTCCCTCGATGCGGAAGCAGCCGCCAAGGCCGCGCGTTTCATCCGCCTGTGTGATGCCTTCAACACCCCCATCGTCGAGTTCGTCGACTCCCCGGCACTGGATGTGGAGAAGGCAGCACTGGCCAAGCTCGTGCATGCTTATGCTGCGGCGAGCGTGGGCAAGATCAGCGTGATCGTGCGCCGCGCGCACGGCACCGGCTACATCGCTTTCGGTTCCAAGGAGCTCGGCGCGGACCTGTCCTATGCGTGGCCGACGGCCGAGATCGCCGTGGCCGATGCCCCTGAACTGGCCGCTGAGCTGGAGCTGAGCGAGGACGAGGCCGCCGCCTACCTCACCCCGTACCAAGCCGCTGAGCGTGGGCTCGTCGATTCCGTTATCACCCCGGCAGCCACACGCGGCTCTCTCATTGAGGGCCTGCGCCTGCTGGATCGCAAGATTATTCCGACCCTGCCGAAGAAACACGGCAATATCGTTTTGTAGAGGTTTCCCTATGACCGCTTCCCTGTTTACCGTTCTCAACGGCAACCCCACCGACGCTGAGGTGGCGGCCCTGACCACGGTGCTCAGCCAGCTCGACTCTGAAGCGCGCGCCAAGGCCGCCGATACCCGCTCCGAGCGCGACCTGTGGGGCCAGCCGGGTGACGTGTTTAACCCGTCCGCCTTCCGCAACGTCCGCTACTACTAAGCACATGCGCCTGGTTCTGGCTTCTCAGTCCCCGTCCCGCCTGTCCATCCTGCGGGGTGCGGGCGTGGAACCCGTCATCGCCCCGGCCCACGTGGATGAGCGGGCCATCGAGGAGCGCCTGGCGGGTGCTGAGCCCGCCGAGATCGTCTGCGCCCTCGCTACGGCCAAGGCGGAAGCCATCGCCCCGGACTATCCCGAGGACGTCGTGGTGGGCGGGGATTCCATGCTGCTTCTCGACGGTTCCCTCCAAGGCAAACCCCATACCCCCGAGGCCACCGTAGAGCGCTGGCACGCGCAGGCCGGTCGCGCCGCGGAGCTCATCACCGGCCACTGCATACTGCGCGGCGACGAGCGCTTCGTGGAGGCCTCGCGCACGACGGTGCACTTTGCGGAAGCTACTGCCGCCGATATCGAGGCCTATGCCCGCACGGGCGAGCCGCTGGAATGCGCCGGCGCCTTTACTCTGGAGGCCCTCGGCGGCTGGTTCATCGACCGCATTGAGGGCGATCCCTCTTCCGTCATCGGGCTCTCCCTGCCGGTGCTGCGCCGCGCTCTGTATTCCTTTGGACTCAACGTTTCCGACTTCTGGGCTTAATCAAACCTATTGACTGGGTTTTTAATCACCGATATTATGTGACTCACATTTCACTGCATGCGAGAGAAGGCGGTATCAGATCCCGCAATCTTCGGATTTTAATCGCTTCAGGAATTCACACAGAGCTTAAGTAAGGAACTTGGAGCACACCATGTCCTCATTGCTGCATCAGTAGTTTCTATTTGACACACCGCTACTTTCGACGGGTCAATATATCGCCGCCGAGAGAATTACCCACCTCGAAAATCCGACACTGGGCTCATGCTGCGCGCATCAGTTCCCAGTCGCGGTTGTCAAAAATTGAGAGAAGCGATGCAGGATCACAATACTTCTGATGGAAATTTTTGGACTACTGTACGCAAGAGTCACCCCGATTACTTACGGTGGTTCTTCGCTGACACAACAAGCGCTTTGGGGTCATCCCTCATCGCCATCCCCGTTTTACTTGCAAGCTTCCACCTCACTGGAAGCTTAAGCCAAGCAGGTCTCATCGGAGCAGCAAGCTCAGCTGGCTCCATGATCATGACCATCCCCGCCGGCATGATCATCGATCGATTCGACAAGAAGAATCTGCTTTTCCTTTACGGCCTAAGCCAGATTGCTATCTGGTCTTCCTTTTCCCTCCTCCTCTGCCTGGGTAAATTCACCTTCATCTCCTTATTCTTCTTCAGCATTTTTGCTGGGATGATTACAGGCACCTTCGGAGGGTTAACCAATGCCATTCTGAGATTCATCATCCCAGAGAATCTACTTGTCCAAGCACAGGGCCGTAACCAAACTCGAGACAACATTATCTGGATGGTCGGATTACCCTTGGGAGGCCTCCTTTACGGACTCGCCCCGGTTATTCCTTTTATTACGCAAGCCCTGTCAGGGCTTGGTCCCGTATATGCTTCAAGGAGCATCAATGCGAACCTAGGAGAAACAATCAGTGACCAGAAGTATTCATTTACAGAGTTCTGGTCCGATGCAAAATATTCTTTGGCATGGATTTGGAAATATCCGGTGCTCCGGGCAATTTTCAGCATCGATTTATGCTCGAATTTTGCCAATTTTTTCCTGATCGCGTCCATAGACCTATGGTTGGCCTATCTTAAAGTTGATGGCTGGATAATCGGCTTAACTTCCACCATGTTCACCCTAGGCATGATTGTTGGAGGATTCTTTCAGGACCACCTCATCAAGCGATTACCCGGAAGAAACATAATACGAGCAACCATGCTCTGGGAATTAATGTGGTACATATTTCTTTTCGCCTTCTCCCATTATTGGCCACTGATTGCGGTCGCAGCATTTTTCATCGTCATTCCCTCGATCGCATGTAACTCATACTCTGGTGGCCTACTTGCGCTATCTGCGCCTCCTGAGAAAATAGGTAAGTGCTCGGCAGGGGCGCGCCTGATGATGGGACTACTTCCAATTATCGCCTCCACCAGCGCAGGCGTTCTTCTTTCTGCATTTGGTTTTCAAGCAAGCATGGCACTATGTGTTCTGTGCTCGGTTATCTCTTGTTTGATAGTGGCAGCTTCAGTCCTACGCGTGCTACCTAAAGCATCCGAGTTCACTTCCCTCCCAATTCTCGAATAATCCTTATGCCCCATGCCAACGGCTCAAAGTCTTCGCAGCCCCAGTCAGAGCTCAGCCTTAGCCTCGAGTGGTCGTACCCAAGCTCGTCCCCTCTGGTGACCTCGCTGCCACATGGCTAGAGTGGGACGGCATGGAAATGAAAGATATGCTCGCTCCCCCGCCCATCAAGCTGCCGGCCGATCCGGGTGCTGACAGCACCTCCGATCTCACCGCAGGAATTGTCGCCCACCCGGATTCCCCGCTGCTGTGGGCACTGCTGGCGGAGCAGGAACTAGACAAGCACAAGGGCGCTGAGCCCACCGCTTTCATCACCGCCTACGCCTATGCGCGCACCGGCTACCACCGCAGCCTCGACCGCCTGCGCGGTAATGGATGGAAGGGCTGGGGCCCTGTCCCCTTCTCCCATGAGCCTAACCAGGGCGTGCTGCGCGCGATTGCCGCACTGGGCCATGCCGCGAAGGCCATCGGTGAGGACACGGAGTATGACCGCATCCGTCAGATGCTTTCCGACGCCGACCCCGAGTCCGTCGCCACGCTGCTGGACTAAGCAGCCAGTAGCGCCGTTGCGCGCTATCCCGCCTACCCCGGTCCGCCACATGGTTCTGGTCACCTGGTTCTACTCAAAAGGTTTAGCTGGGGGCAGGTGAACCATCCAGGTGCCCAAAGAAGGTTTGTTTGGGGGCACATAAACCTTCTGACCCGAACCATATGACTGGAACCATCCGTGGCAGCTAGCGGACCTCCCCGACGGGCACGGCGCTTTACGTACAAAATCCCGCCGGCCTCAAATAATGAGGCCGGCGGGATTAGTCTGCCTGCCCTAAAGCAGCGCAGGGATTGGTATGCGATTAAGCCTTGTCGCCGTCTGCCTTAGCAACAAGATCACCGGTGTTCTGCGCGGTGCGGATGTTTGCCACGAAGAACTCCAAGATCAAGCGGAACTGGATGACATAGAAAAAGAACGCGATTCCGCCAAAAATGACAGCGCCCAGGAACGCCAAGATTCCGCTGACAAAGCTGTCAGCAAAAGCCACGAAAGAGAAGAGGATCAATCCTGCCCAGGAGAGTCCTGCCAAAATGACGAGCAGAATGTAGATGAAGGAGGAGAACTTCAGGGTGACAAAGCTGCTGAAGGAGAAGTCAAACAGCGCCTTGAAGAAGCCTGTGCTCTTAGAAGAACCGCCGTTCTGTGAGGCCTGCTGCGGGTACTGATTGTTCTGCGGAGAGGCAGCAAAGGGCGAGTTCTGCTGGCCGAATCCCTGCTGCTCCTGTGCCCCGAAGCCCTGCTGGCCCTGGGAGCCGAAACCTTGCTGCTCCTGCGCACCGAAGCCCTGGTTCTGCTGCTGGTAGCTACCAAAGCCGGACGTGGAGTTGGAATGAGAAGCCTGGGCGCCGAAGCCATCACCAGGCTGCTGCCCAAAACCCTGGCTCTGGTTGGATTCTGCCTGCGCAGTGCCGCCAAAGCCGCTGTTGCCGTAACCGTGGTTGCCGTAGCCCTGATTCGAGTTCGTCGACTCAGCGGAGTGCTCGGCACCAGCACTGCTATCGGAGTTGTAGGAAGCGTAAGAGGCGCCAAAAGAGGCATGGTTAGCGCGGGTGTCATGGCTTTCAGACTTGCGGTCAGCTGACTCCGTGTTGGCAGAACCAGAGGCGGACTCAGACGCAGCAAAGCTGGAGCCAAGAGTGCTGTCCTTGGCCTCACCTTCAGACTCCGGCTGCGAATTCTGGGAAGACGCACTTCCGAACGAGGAGGTCTCAGCGGAGCTCTCGGAGTAATCGCCGTAGCCAGCCTGGCCGCCCCAGCCGAAGTTGGAGTTCTGTCCCTGGCTGTTCCACCCAGAAGCAGAATTATCGCTGCCGGACTGAGAGCTACCGTAGCCGCCAAAGCTACCGAAGCTGTTGTTCCCAGCGTTGTCGCTGTGGGAACCGTGAGCGTTGTAGTCGCCAGCGTTGTTATCGTTCTTGTCGCCGTTCTCACCAAACTGGTTGGGGTTCGTCATAGTTTTTAGACCTTTCGGAGAATCATTGATTTTCGCAGTGCGCTACAGCACGATACTGTCATAAATTTTTTACCCCACCGAACGTACCTGAGATCTTGCTCACCGGCAGCGCGAGTTAGGCAAATACACCCCAGAAAACGACAGTTTCCCCGCCACGGCAGGGGAAACTCAACAGGATTAGTGCGAAATAAATCGCTTAAGCGTGCTTGGCCTCCACGCGCTTGATGGCCTCAGCAGCCACCTTCTCCTGGATGCCCATGTCCAGCTCAGAGGTGAAGCCCACGCAGGAGCAGTTGATCTCACCAAGGACGTAGGTGTCTTCGCCGTTTTCGCCGTCAGCCAGCATGAAGTCCGCGGTCCAGATCAGCGGGATGTTGTCACCGCCGAGCTTCTCTGCGATGACCGGGCGAACGTCAGCGAACATATCGACGAGCTCCTGCCACTCCTCCGGCTTTTGGTAGGTGTACTTGGCGCCGGAGAACAGGGTGGCGGAGAAGGCGTCGCCGCCCTCGGCCGGCTTCTTGTGCACCACGAAGACCGGGTCCGGGCCCACGAGAAGAATACGAATCTCGCCCTCGACGATGCGCGGCATGAAGCGCATGTCCACGAGCATG
This sequence comes from Corynebacterium intestinale, assembly GCF_023574125.1. Taxonomy (NCBI): domain Bacteria; kingdom Bacillati; phylum Actinomycetota; class Actinomycetes; order Mycobacteriales; family Corynebacteriaceae; genus Corynebacterium; species Corynebacterium intestinale. The sequence continues at coordinate 42,464 of NZ_JAMKFF010000010.1, read as the reverse complement.
CCGTTGTCACCCACGATGTACTGATCGCAGAAGTCCATGAACTCGCCCAGCTCGCGCTCCTCGGTGTGGTTGTCCACAGCCTCGGTGCACTTGATCTTGGTGTCGAGCGGCAGAGCCGTGCCCGGCTCGACGGACTCGGCCAGCTTCTCGTCGGCAAGGCGCACGCGCCAGATACCGGAGCCGGTGGATCCGCGGTTCTGCTTAAGCACGCGCTCGCCGTAGGACAGGGAGGTCGGGAAGGTGTTGTGGAAAGACTCGACGTCGTAGTAGGCGGCGGTATCGGACGGGACCAGGTCGGTGTCGTTGAGCTTGACCAGGGCATCCTTGGCGCCGTAGGCCATCATCTCGTACGGGGTGGACATGCCGACCAGGCCAGCGTCGGACAGCTTGGAGAGCAGGTCAAAGTAGCCCTTTTCACCGCCCGGGATGTTGCCCGGGTTCACGCGGGAGATGTAGGCATCAAAATTCTCGGATACATACTCGAAGAGCTTCTCGGACCACTCAGGGCGGTAGAACACGACCTCTGCATGCCAGCCTGCATTCTTGATGCAGTCGACGATTGGCATGGTGTCCTTACGATGTCCGTTGATCTGCTTGTCTGATCCGCCCTCAACCTCGAAGACGACGATTGCCTTGTGCACAGTAATTCCCTTTCGCTAGGGGGTTGATGAGTGTCACTACTTAAAATAACCCAGGTTTGGCCCGCGCGCTCCCCTACAGAATCGGCCCAACAGAAGGTTAAAAAGCGAGCTTAGCGCACTTTTCAGCCCCTGACCTGCACACTTGTTATAACCAGTAAGTGCGAAGCAGCACCACCCTCTCAAGAAATGTATCCAACACCACAAAAGGCTCTCCCCCGTGACCACTAGTTGGCCAAGCACGCTAGAGTTGAAGCGAACGTTCCCCCTTAACGAGAAAGGCAGGTGGACCGTGGCCGAATTCGACCCGAATCCCCCTTTCCAGGAATACGCGCACCCCGAGCGTCTCGTGTCCGCACCGTGGCTATCCGCGCGACTGGGCATTAACGGCCTCCACGTGATCGAGGTCGATGAGGATTCACTCCTCTACGATATCGGCCACATCCCCACCGCTATCCGTATCAACGTCCAGACGGAATTGCTCGATAGCACAACAAGGGACATCATCAGCGCCGAAGACTTCACAGCCCTCCTTCGCTCGAAGGGCATCGAGCGCGATGACACCGTCATCCTGTACGGAGACAAGTCCAACTGGTGGGCCGCATTCGCCCTGTGGATCTTTGAGCTGTACGGCCACGAGGACGTGCGGCTTCTCGACGGTGGCCGGGACGCCTGGATGTCCGAGGAACGCGATACGTCTTTCATGGTCCCCGAACCATCCGCATCCTCTTACCCGGAGGTTTCCCGCGAAGAATCCTCTCGCATCTTCGTCGACGAGCTGCGCGGCTCCACCGCCACCGTTGTCGACACCCGCAGCCCAGACGAGTTCTGCGGCGAAGCCGCCTTCAAGAACGGAACCGGCGAGTCTGCCTACGGCACCACCTTGACACACGGCCATATCCCCGGGGCCATCAACTTGGAATGGGATCGCGCGATCTACCCCAACGGTTGCTTCCGCGCGCTCAGCGAGCTCAAGGTCAACTACGGCGAGCTCGAGCCCGCGACCGAGACCATCCTTTACTCCCACGTTGGCGCCCAGGCAGCCCACACGTGGTTTGTCCTTAAATACCTGCTTGGCTTCGATAACCCGCGCGTCTACGACGGTTCCTGGGCCGAATGGGGCAACATGGTGCGTATGCCGGTTGAGCGCTAACAACACGCCGAAATGAACCCGCATCTTTACCGGTGCGGGTTTATTTTTTGACACGAAACCAAGACGTGACGGTATCCTCATGTTTTGGTGTGCAAGAATAGTACGCAGTCCTATCAGAAAAATTGGAGGAGGGTTCCTGCCGTGGCAGTTGAAACCAAGAACATCACCAAGGTCCTCGTGGCCAACCGCGGTGAGATTGCGGTCCGCGTCATCCGTGCGGCTCGCGATGCCGGCATCGCATCCGTAGCGGTTTATGCCGAGCCCGATGCTGACGCCCCATTCGTCACGCTTGCCGACGAAGCCTTTGCACTCGGCGGCCAAAACTCCGCTGAGTCCTACCTCGATATCAGCAAGATTCTCGACGCCGCCTCCAAATCCGGCGCCGACGCCATCCACCCCGGCTATGGCTTCCTCTCCGAGAACGCCGACTTTGCCCAGGCCGTCATCGACGCCGGCCTGATCTGGATCGGCCCCTCGCCGCAGTCGATTGCGGACTTGGGTGACAAGGTCACCGCCCGCCACATCGCCGAGCGTGCCGACGCGCCCATGGCACCGGGTACCAAGGATCCCGTCGCCAGCGCCGAAGAGGTCGAGGCCTTCGCCGACGAGCACGGCCTGCCCGTTGCCATCAAGGCTGCCTTCGGCGGCGGTGGCCGCGGCATGAAGGTCGCTCACACCCGCGAGGAGATCAAGGACCTCTACGAGTCCGCCACCCGCGAGGCCACCGCAGCCTTCGGCCGCGGCGAGTGCTTCGTCGAGCGCTACCTGGATAAGGCCCGCCACGTCGAGGCGCAGGTCCTGGCTGACCAGCACGGCAACGTCGTCGTCATGGGCACCCGCGACTGCTCCCTACAGCGCCGCTTCCAGAAGCTCGTCGAAGAGGCCCCTGCCCCCTTCCTCACCGATGAGCAGCGCGCCTCCATCCATGAATCCGCAAAGCGCATCTGCCGCGAGGCCGGATACTACGGCGCCGGTACGGTGGAGTACCTTGTGGGTGCGGATGGACTCATCTCCTTCCTCGAGGTCAACACGCGCCTCCAGGTGGAGCACCCCGTTACCGAAGAGACCACCGGCTACGACCTCGTTCGCGAGCAGTTCCGCATCGCCGAGGGCCGCGAGCTTTCCATCTCCGAGGATCCGACCCCGCACGGCCACGCCTTCGAGTTCCGCATCAACGGCGAGGACGCCGCTGCGGGCTTCATGCCGGCTCCTGGAACCATCGTCTCCTACTCCGAGCCTTCCGGCCCGGGCGTGCGTATGGATTCCGGCGTGCGCGAAGGTTCCGTCATCGGCGGCCAGTTCGATTCCATGCTGGCCAAGCTCATCGTCTGGGGCCCGGACCGCGAGACCGCCCTCGCGCGCGCACGCCGCGCGCTGTCCGAGTACCGCATCGAAGGCCTGCCCACGGTTATCCCCTTCCACCAGGCAATCCTCACCGATCCTGCCTTCACCGCCGAGGACGGCAACTTCACGGTCTACACCAAGTGGATCGAGGAAGAGTGGGTCAACGAGCTGCCCGAATACACCGACACCGCCGAAGCACCTGAGGATGAGGACCAGGAAGCATCCCAGAAGTTCGTCGTCGAGGTTGGCGGCCGCCGCATCGAGGTGGCCCTGCCGGGCAACTTGCTCTTGGGTGGCGGCACCAAGCGCAAGAAGTCGAAGAAGCGCCGTGGTAAAGGCGCAGCAGCCAACGTGTCCGGTGACGCCGTGACCGCACCGATGCAGGGCAGCGTCATCAAGGTCGCCGTCGAAGAAGGCCAGGAAGTAGAAGAGGGTGAGGTCGTCGTCGTCCTCGAGGCCATGAAGATGGAAAACCCCGTCAAGGCCCACAAGTCCGGCACCGTGACCGACCTCAAGGTGTCCACCGGCACGCAGATCAACAAGGGCGAGCCGATTCTGGAGATCAAGTAATTTGCCGATGCTTCCTTACGGCCAGGGAGCACTGCAATAACCTTGCTTCAGTCAGCAACGTTACATACTCTTTGTACGTGATACCCCGGTGGAGCTCTGCTCCGGGTCACTGACTCGCTGAGTACAACTTACCGGGGTGCTGACTTGTCGCTCTGAGGGGATGCAACAGTGGCGCATCAGGATAGCGCCACCAACTCCACTCGAACCACTCAGTGAGTAGCTAGATTCAGAGATCAAGTAGCCTCGAAAGGCATGAGCGTTAACGATTCTGAGTTCGGCGTACGGTTGGCCAAGGAGCACGACCGTACCTACCTCTCCCGCCTCCTTTTCCTCGCCGATGTCCTCGGTGACGAGGACGCCCATATCGGGGATTTTCACACGCCTGACGTGGGATTGTACATCGACGAATGGTCCCCGCACGTCGACGGCGGCGTCATCGCAGTCTCCAGCCACCGCGTTCCCGTCGGTGGTGCGTGGCTGCGCTACTACACCACTGAAGCGAAGGGTGCCGCCTACACCGGCAACCCCGAGGCCGATCCTTTTGATGAGTCCCAGTGGGCCACCGACCTAGATCCGGAGGAAATCCCCGAGCTCTTCATTGCTGTGGAGTCCCGCTACAGGGGCCTCGGCGCTGGACGACGCCTCCTGCGCAACACCTGCGACCTCGCCGAGGCGCAGCAGGCTCCCGCCGTATCGCTGTGGATTGAGCCAGAGAATACCGGCGCCCGCAAGCTGTATGAATCCGAAGGCTTCGTCGACATCGACGTGCCCGGCCGCCCGGATGCTCACGTGATGCTCAAGCGCTTCTAGTACGCAAACCGACAAAAGGTGTCGACTATACTCGACACTTCCTCGGTTTCTTGTAAAAGTGTCGACTATACTCGACGCCTTCGGCGGCGCGCCGACGACAGCGCCAAGAGCGACGTTGCTCACCCACCCATGACCCAAGTCGGGTGACAACGACCGTTTCCGTAGAACGCTGCACGTATCTTCGCGAAACGGATTACCTTCTTCGCACCCCTCGCAACGCACAGCATCTGCATGCCTCCATCGAGATGCTGGAGGCATCTGACAAAGGGCGCCTGGCAAAAGGCATCAGTCAAAAGGCGTTTTCACGGCTAAAAACGCCTTTTACTCAGTGCAGATGGCGTTTTTAGACCCAAAGATGCCTTCTGCCAGATGCCTTTTGTGAGACGCCCTCCTGACTTAGGACAATGCAGTGCGGAAAAATCCCACCCCACCGCCAAAACCGCCAGGGAGCAGCGCCAAGAATGACGCTGCTCACCCATCCATGACCTAAGTCGACTTTTAGCTGATAACGGCGATGAGGTCGCCGCCCTCCACCTTGGTGGCGGCGCCAATGGCGACGCGCTCAATGGTGCCATCCTTGGTGGCGGAAATGGAGGCTTCCATCTTCATGGCCTCGATGACGGCGATTTGGTCGCCGGCCTTGACCTCGTCGCCAGGCTTGGCGGTCGGGTTGACCACGCCAGCGAACGGTGCGGCCACGTGGCCCTCGTTGGACGGGTCAGCCTTCTCCACGGTGGCGACGGTGGACTCGACGTTGTTGTCGCGCACCTTGAGCGGGCGGATCTGGCCGTTGACGTTGAGCACGACGTTGCGGATGCCCTTCTCGTCCGGCTCACCCATTGCGTCAAGACGCAAGGTGATGGGCTTGAGGTCCGCGCGGTCGTTGGAGCCCTCCGGGAAGTGGTGAACAATGTAGTCCTTACCTTCTTCCAGACCGTAGAAGAAGACCGTGTCCGTCAGCGCCTCGGTGTTGCCGTAGGTGCGGCGGAACTCGTTGAACTCCTCGAACTGCTTCGGGAAGAGCAGGCGGTTGAGGGAAGCGCGGCGCTCGGTGGAATCATCCGAAGCCAGGTGCTTCTTCTCATCCTCCGGCACGGGCTTGACGGTGACGTCGCCAGGCGCGCGGCCCTCCAGGACCTTATCGCGCAGCGGCGGCCAGCCACCCGGAGGCGTACCGAGCTCACCGCGCAGGAAGGCGATGACGGAATCCGGGATATCGTACTTGGTCGGGTCGGCCTCAAAGTCAGCCGGGTCTACGCCAGCGCCCACAAGGTGCAGGGCGAGGTCACCGACCACCTTGGAGGACGGAGTCACCTTGGTCGGACGGCCGAGCATCTCATTCACCGCAGCGTAGGTGTCCTCGATGATCTCGAAGCGATCCTCCAAGCCCAGAGCGGTAGCCTGCGCGCGAAGGTTGGACAGCTGGCCACCTGGAATCTCGTGGCGGTAGACGCGGCCGGTCGGTCCGGGAATACCCTTCTCGAAGGGCTGGTAGAGCTGGCGGACGGCCTCCCAGTACGGCTCAAGGTCGGAGACGGCCTTGAGGGAGATGCCGGTATCACGAGAGGAGTTCGAGAATGCCGCGATGATGGCGGACAGCGAAGGCTGGGAGGTGGTGCCCGCCAGCGGTGCGGAAGCACCGTCGACGATGTCGGCACCAGAAAGCGCTGCCGCGTAGTAGGTAGCCAACTGGCCACCGGCGGTGTCGTGCGTGTGCACGTGAACCGGCAGGTCGAACTCCTTGCGCAGAGCCATAACCAGCTTGGATGCGGACTCCGGGCGCAGCAGGCCCGCCATGTCCTTGATAGCCAGGACGTGAGCGCCGGTGTTCACGATCTCCTCGGCCAGCTTGAGGTAGTAGTCCAGCGTGTAGAGCTTCTCATCCGGGGAGCACATGTCGCCGGAGTAGGCCATGGCGACCTCAGCCACGGTGGTGTTGGTCTCCAGGACGGCGTCGATTGCCGGGCGCATCTGGGTGACGTCGTTCAGCGCGTCGAAGATGCGGAAGACGTCCACACCAGACTTGGCAGCCTCCTGCACGAAACCGGTGCACACATCGTTGGAGTACGGAGAGTAGCCCACGGTGTTGCGGCCGCGCAGCAGCATCTGGATGTTCTGGTTCGGCATTGCCTCACGCAGCAAATCCAGGCGCACCCACGGGTCCTCCTTGAGGAAGCGCATGGCGACGTCGTAGGTCGCACCGCCCCATGCCTCCACCGAGTACAGCTCCGGGGTCATGCGGGCGACGGCCTCAGCAGCCGTAACCAGCGCGGTACCGCGCACGCGGGTAGCCAGCAGGGACTGGTGGGCGTCACGGAAGGTGGTATCAGTGACGGCCAGAGCGTCCTGCTTGCGGATCTTCTCCGCCCACTTCTTCGGGCCCAGCTCCAACAGTTCATCGCGGGAACCGCGGGGCAGCTCAGAGTTAAAGTCCAGATCCGGCAGCTTGTCGAAGGGGCGCAGGGTGGTCGGGCGCTCGCCGTTCGGCTTGTTGACGGTCACATCAGCGATGTAATCAATGATGCGTCCAGACTCATCCACGGCCGGCGGGGCCTTGAGCAGGTCCGGGTGCTCCGGAATGAAGCTGGTGTCCACGCGGGTGTTGACGAAGTCCGGCTCGCGCAGCAGTGCGCGCAGGAAGCCGATGTTGGTGGCCACGCCGGCCACCGTGAACTCGTTGAGCGCGCGCTGTGCACGTGCCACGGCCTGCTCAAAGTTGACTCCACGGCAGGTCATCTTCACCAGCAGGGAGTCGAAGTTCGGGGAGACCTCAGCGCCGACGGCCGTTGCGCCGTCGAGACGCACGCCTGCGCCGCCCGGCGAGCGGTACTGGGTCAGCGTGCCGGTATCCGGGCGGAAGCCGTTGGAGGGATCCTCGGTGGTGATGCGGCACTGGAGCGCCGCGCCGGTGATGTGGATATCCTCCTGCTTCAGGCCCAACTCCTCGAGGGAGAAGCCCGCCGCAATCTGCATCTGGGACTTCACGATGTCCACGCCCGTAACCTCCTCGGTCACGGTGTGCTCCACCTGCACGCGGGGGTTCATCTCGATGAAGACGTGGTTGCCCTTCTCATCGACGAGGAACTCGACGGTGCCCGCACCTTCGTAGTTGATGTGCTCGCAGAATTTCACGGCGTCTGCACAGATGCGGTCACGCAGCTCCGGGTCCAGCGTGGGTGCCGGGGCGATCTCGACGACCTTCTGGTGACGGCGCTGCACGGAGCAGTCACGCTCAAACAGGTGCAAGACGTTGCCGTGGGAGTCAGCCAGAATCTGCACCTCGATGTGCTGCGGGCGAATCACCGCGGTCTCGAGGTAAACGTTGCCATCGCCGAAGGCTGCCTCAGCCTCGCGGGAGGCCTCAGCACACTTGGTCTTCAGCTCCGCCTCGTTCTCGATGAAGCGCATACCGCGGCCGCCACCGCCGGCCACTGCCTTCACGAAGACGGGGAAGTTAAAGTCCTTGGCATATTCCGCCAGCTTGTCGACGTCCGTCGAAGGCTTCGAGTCCTTCAGAGTCGGCAGCCCCGCCTCCTGGGCAGCGGCTACCGCGGCGGCCTTATCACCGGTCAGGTCCAAGGTCTCCGGGGTGGGACCGATGAACTTAATGCCGTTGTCACGGCAAGCACGCGCCAAATCGGCACGCTCCGACAGGAAGCCGTAACCAGGGTAAATGGCATCCGCGCCGGACTTCTTGGCGGCGCGAATGACCTCATCGATGTCGAGGTAAGCCTTGACCGGCTGGCCCTCGTTACCAATGCGCACTGCCTCATTGGCAAAGGCGCGGTGGAAGGAGTTGCGGTCTTCCTTTGGATAAATTGCAACGGTCTTGGAGCCGACCTCAAAGGCAGCGCGGAAGGCGCGCACGGCAATCTCACCGCGGTTGGCCACCAAGATCTTAGAGAAGGACTTGTGGGCGGTATCAGACACTGGGAGTGATCCTTTCAGATAAGCACAATACGAACTTAAGGATAGTGTCCGAGGCGACAACGCGGGCGGAAATCGGTATACCAAACAACAGAAATTCACGCGCTGCAGGGGACTCGGACAAAGAATTAAAACCAGCGCACGAAGAGAATGGTTCGTGCGCTGGTTTTATGTTCTCCGTTAGCTAATGCTGCATTAGCTAACTTTGCTTTTCTAGATCTGCTTCGGCGGAACGGAGCGCTGCTCCTTGCCGTTGTAGGCAGACAGCGGGCGGATCAGGGAGTTGTTCTCGTTCTGCTCCACGATGTGTGCGGTCCAGCCGGTGATGCGGGCCATCACGAAGATCGGGGTGAAGAACTCAATGTCGAAGCCCAGGATGTGGTACGCGGGGCCAGCCGGGAAGTCCAGGTTCGGCTGAATCTTGATGGAGGTGTTCTCGTACATGGTCTTCGCCATCTTCTCGTACATCTCCACCCACTGCTCCTGGCCGTGGTCCTTGGCCAGCTCGCGGAAAGCGGCCTCCATGGTCGGAACACGGGAGTCACCGTTCTTGTACACGCGGTGACCGAAGCCCATGACGAGCTCCTTGTTCTTGAGCTTGTTGAGCGTCCACTCCTCCGCCTTGGCCGGGTCACCGACCTCCAGGAAATTCTTCATCACAGCCTCGTTAGCACCACCGTGCAGCGGGCCCTTCAGCGCGCCGATGGCGGCGGTGACAGCGGAGTAGGTATCCGACATCGTGGAGGTCACCACGCGAGCGGCGAAGGTGGAGGCGTTGAAGGAGTGCTCGGCGTAGAGGATGAGGGACTTATCAAAGGCCTCAATATCGGAGCGAGACAGGGCCGGCGAGCCTTCCTCCTCACCGAAGACCATCCACAGGAAGTTCTCCGCAAAGCCCTTCTTGCGGGAAGGCTCGAGGTAGCCCTCGCCGCGGCGACGGCGGATGTCGAGTGCGACGATGGTCGGCAGCTTCGCCATGAGCTCCAGCGCGGTGCGGCGGATGTGCTCGGAGTCCTTGGTGTACTCCTCCGGGTCCTGAGAACCAATGAAGGAGACTGCGGTGCGCAGCACGTCCATCGGGTGGCAGGACTTCGGCATGGAGGTGATCAGGTCAATGAGGTGGCGGTCCAGGTGGCGCAGCGCCTTCTCGCGGGCGGAGAAACGGACCAGCTCATCCTGAGTGGGCAGCTCGCCGTTCCACAGCAGGTAAGCAACCTCTTCGAAGGAGCAGTAGCGCGCCAGCTCCTGGACTGGGTAGCCGCGGTAGGTCAGGGAGTTGGTTTCCGGGACAACCTTAGACACGGCGGTCTCGTCGACGACAACGCCGTACAGACCCTTGCGAATCTCTGGGGTTTCAGACATGATGTTTTTCTCCTTTAGGGGTGTGGTGTGAGTTCTGGGACGTGGGGTTTAGTCAAAGGTGGGCTTGTAGCTGTCCTTGGAGTAGGTGAATACGCTCTGGTCGAAGGCGTTGTACTCGTCGTAGCGCACCAGCTCATACAGGCGGGAGCGGTGCTGCATGCGGTCGAGCCATTCCTGGGATTGCAGGCCGGTTTCCTGCATGTCACGGAGGAATTCTTCGGTCGCGCCCATAGCCACGCGCAGGGTGGATACCGGCCAGATAACGGCGTTATAGCCCAAGTCCTCAATGCGCTTGGCAGACAGCAGCTCGGTCTTGCCGAACTCCGTCATGTTGGCCAGCAGCGGGGTGTCCACGGCGGCGCGGAACTTTTCGAAGTCTGCCGGCGAATACAGGGCCTCGGTAAAGATGAGGTCCGCGCCGGCGTCGGCGTAGGCCTTGGCGCGCTCGATGGCTTCATCGATGCCGTGGATGCCGGCGGCATCGGTGCGGGCGCAAATGATGAAGTTCTCATCGCGGCGCTCGTTGACCGCGGCGGTGATGCGGCGAACCATAAGATCCGTCGGCACCACTTCCTTGCCATCGAGGTGGCCGCAGCGCTTCGGGTTGACCTGGTCTTCCAGGTGGCAACCAGCCAGGCCGGCGTCCTCCAGCGCGGCAACCGTGCGGGCGGCGGACATGGGTTCGCCGAAGCCCGTGTCGGCGTCGACAAGCACGGGCAAGTCCGTGGCGCGGGCGATGTGTCCGGCGCGCTGCGCCACCTCAGTGAGGGTGGTGAGACCAATGTCCGGCAGGCCCAGATCATTAGCCAGCACCGCGCCGGAGACGTAGACGCCGCCGAAGCCGCCGATGTCCTGGATGAGCCGCGCGGTCAACGGGTTGAAGGCGCCCGGCAGCGTGGTGATTCCCGGTGCGTTCAGCGCCTCGCGGAAGCTCTTGCGCTTGTCTGCATTGCTGATAGTAGAGCCAAATAGGCCAGCCATTTAGAACAGTCCCTTCGGGGTCTCGGGTGCGGTGGCGATAGCCTCGTCGGTGAGGCGAACGTTGAGCTCGCTCAGGTCGGTGAGGTTTTCCAGGTTCTGGGCGGCAGCGAGGAAGCGCTCCTGCTCCTCCTCCGAAACCTTGCCGGCGGCGAGCTTCTTGAACTTGTTGATGTACTCCTCGCGGCCGAAGGGGCGGGCGCCGAGCGGGTGGGCGTCGGCCACCGCGCGCTCGTCCTCGATCACGGTGCCATCCTTGAAGGTGATGACGGCCTTGCCGCCGAAGGCCTTCTCGCTGAGGTCGTTGGAGTGGTAGCGGCGGGTCCACTCCGGGTCCTCAACGGTGGAAATCTTGTGCCACAGGTCGATGGTGTCCTGGCGGTGCTTGCGCTCGTCAGAGTAGGAGGTCTCGTAGTCCCACTCGCCGTCCTGCAGGGCCACGGCGAAGATGTACATGATGGAGTGATCCAGAGTCTCGCGGGAGGAGTTCGGGTCCATCTTCTGCGGGTCGTTGGCGCCGGTGCCGATGACGTAGTGAGTGTGGTGCGAGGTGTGCAGGACGATGGACTCGATGTCCTCCACCTTCAGGCCCTTCTCAGCCAAGGTCTTCTTGAGGGCAAAGGCCATATCAATCGGGGCCTGTGCCTGGTACTCCGCGGAGTGCTCTTTGGTGTAGGTGTCCAGGATGGCGCGCTTTTCCTCGCCCTCAGCCGGGAGGGGGACGGTGTAGGTTCGCTCCGGGGAGTGGAGCATCCAGGCAATGAAGCCGTCCTCGCCTTCCCAAATCGGGGCCGGGGCACCCTCGCCGCGCATGGAGCGGTCTACTGCTTCGATGCCCATCTTGCCGGCAAACGCCGGTGCATAGGCCTTCCAGGAGGAGATGAGGCCCTTGCGGGACTGGCGGGTGGCGGTGGTGGTGTGTAGCGCCTGGCCGATGGCCTGGTAGATGGTGTCGACGTCGAGGCCGAGCATGGTGCCGATACCCGCGGCGACGGAGGGGCCGAGGTGCGCCACGTGGTCGATCTTCCACTCGTGAAGGCAGATGCCCTTGACCAGGTTGACCTGGACTTCGTAGCCGGTGGCGATACCGCGGATGAGCTCCTTGCCGGTCAGCCCCTTGTGCTGTGCCACGGCCAGGATTGGCGGGATGTTATCGCCCGGGTGGGAGTATTCGGCGGCGAGGAAGGTGTCGTGGTAGTCCAGCTCGCGCACGGCAGTGCCGTTGGCCAGGGCTGCCCACTCGGCGGAGTAGGTGCCGTCAACGCCGAAGATGGTGGCGCCGCCTTCTTGAGCCGGGTGGGCCTGCGCGATGACGCGGGCGGAGGTCACCGGGCGGCGGGTGGCTGAGGCCACGGCCACGGAGGCGTTATCGATGATGCGGTTGATGATCATCTCGGTGGTCTCGGCCGGAACCTCAACGGGATCTGCTGCGACCTTGGCAATCTTGTACGCCAGGTGCTCTTCGATGGGGAAGTTCTCGGCGGACTTGTGGGTACGTACTTCGTGGTTAATCAACGGGGTTTTCCTCCTAGACAACAACGGCTGCGATAGCCATCACACTATCCCCCGCCCGTGTGGCCTGCCACATGTGTAAACTGTGTTTATCTGTTGCAGGGTTTTGCGTTGTTTGCAAACCTTGTGTAATTACCAGTTGGGGCGGCTTTTTGGGAGGACGTACACAATGAGCAAGCACTACGCGGGGGCAAGAATCCACGCACTACGCAAAGAACGCAAACTCACCCAAGCGGCCATGGCACAACAACTGGGGATGTCCACCAGCTATCTCAACCAGCTGGAAAATGACCAGCGCCCCCTCACCGTCACCGTCCTCATGCAGCTGACGCAACGCTTTGGCGTTGACGCCACCTACTTCGCGGGGGATCGCGACCTGCGCGCGCTCGCCGAGCTGCGTCAGCTCTTCCCCGAGGCCTCCGACACCACACTCACCGACTTAAGCGGGCGCTTCCCCGAGCTACTCCCCCGGCTTGTCGCCGCCGCCGCGCACACCCCCGCGGAAACCGGCCCTTTCGAAGCGGTCCGCGACTTCTTCTACGACGCCCACAACTACATTCACAGCCTGGACGTAGCTGCCGAGGAGCTGTCCGATTCCCTCGGTGACCGCGTCCTGCGCCGTGGGCGCTTGGCCTCAGTCCTCCAGGACGAGTTCGGTGTTACGACACGTTTCTCCTCGGCCTCCCCGCGCCGACGGACCTTCCACGACCGCGAGCTGCACCTGCGCGCAGGACTCACGGAAGCCCAGCTCGTCTTCGAGATGGCGCTCCAGTACTGTCTTCTGGCCTATCCAGAGCACTGCGCGGAACTCGTGGCTGAACTCCCCAGCGCCGAAGCCCGCTCCATCGGCACCTACGGACTGGCCCAATACTTCGCGGCGGCCGTCACCATGCCCTATACGCAGCTCCTCACCACCGCGGAGGAGACGCGCTACGACATTGATGTGATCGCGGCATCCTTTGGCACTGGTTTCGAGACCACCGCGCAGCGCTTGTCGACGCTTCAGCGGCCCCACCACCAAGGTGTCCCTTTCTCCTTCATCCGAACCGACCGCGCGGGCAATATTTCCAAGCGCCAGTCCTCCACCGCTTTCCACTTTGCACGCAGCGGCGGCTCGTGCCCGTTGTGGGTGGTCCACCGTGCTTTTGAAACACCAAACCGCATCACGCGCCAGGTGGCCTCGATGCCCGATGACCACACCTACCTGTGGATCGCGCGCTTCGTCCAAGGCCAAGCTCAGGCCTGGGGTACACCGCGCAAGGAATTCGTCGTGGGGCTGGGCTGCGATATCGCGCAGGCGGATCGCGTGGTTTACGCCGATGCGCTCAACCTCTCCCCTTCCGAGGCAACCCCCATCGGCCCCGGTTGCGCCGCCTGCCCACGCCCGGCCTGTCCGCAGCGCGCCTTCCCACAGGCGGGGCGCTCCGTCAGCCTCGACCTCAATGCCACTCCGGTTTCGGCCTACGCGACCTCGTAGTTTCCACAGTCCGCCCAAGCTTTCGAACTTCCTGCGGCAATGTCCAGGCCGCTTGCCAAGATAAGACTCGTTCGGCACCACGCCGGGCTCTCGTCTCTCACCTACGCAGGAGGTTCTCTCATGTCCAACCCCTATGCAGCTCCCCAGCGACTACGGCGAGCAGTTCACCATGGAAGAAGCCCAGCATGCGGTGAGCACACTGGGCTTATAAAAGCGAGCCGAAGCTAAAGCGGAGCTGGAGCCTGCCTACTCGAGGTCGTCGTGGGCAACGAGGCGGCGGGCTGCCTCGGTGATGGTGCCGGACAGCGACGGGTAGACCGCGAAGGAATCCGCCAGCTGGTTCACGGTGAGCTGGTTGGTCACCGCCACGGCGATGGGCAGGATGAGCTCAGAAGCGGTCGGGGCGACGATGACGCCGCCGATAACACGGCCGGAAGTGGCGCGGCAGAAGAGCTTGACAAAACCGTGCTGCAGGGAACGCATCTTGGCGCGCGGGTTGGTGTTCAACGGCATCGTGATGGTACGCGCGGCGACCTCACCGGCCTCAATCTCCGCCTGGGTAAAGCCCACGGCAGCGATCTCCGGGCGGGTAAACACGGCGGTGGCGACCGTCTTCAAGCGCAGCGGAGACACGCCCTCACCCAGGGAGTGGTACATGGCGATACGCCCCTGCATCGCGGCAACGGAGGCCAGTGGGAAGAGGTCGGAGCAGTCACCCGCGGCGTAGATGCCGGCAACGTTGGTGCGGGAAACGCGGTCAACCTCGATGTGACCGGACTTCGTGGTAGCCACGCCAACGTGCTCGAGGCCCAGGTTCTTCGTATTCGGGATGGAACCGATGGACATGATGACGTGGGAGCCGTGGATCTCGCGACCATCCTGGGTCTTGACCACCACGTTGCCGTCCTCGGTGCGGGAGACCGTTTCGACGCGGCAGTTCTTTTCCAGCTCCACGCCGCGCTCAGCCAGGACGGTCTCGAGGACGTCGGCAGCATCGGCGTCATCATGCGGCAGAATGCGGTCGCGAGAAGCCACCATGGTCACGCGCACACCCATCTCCGCGAAGGCGGAAACGAACTCGGCACCGGTCACGCCGGAGCCGACGACGATGAGGTGCTCCGGCTCCTCCTTGAGGTCATAAACCTGCTGCCAGGTCAGGATGCGCTCGCCGTCCGGCTGAGCGCCCGGCAAGATGCGCGGGGTGGCACCGGTGGCAACGAGGACCAGGTCCGCGTCGAGG
Organism: Corynebacterium intestinale; assembly: GCF_023574125.1. Classification (NCBI taxonomy): domain Bacteria; kingdom Bacillati; phylum Actinomycetota; class Actinomycetes; order Mycobacteriales; family Corynebacteriaceae; genus Corynebacterium; species Corynebacterium intestinale. Next base: position 27,453 of record NZ_JAMKFF010000010.1, on the reverse strand, counting down.
GTCTCGGTGGTGCCATCAGTGTGGGTGACATCAACCTTGTGCGCGGCACCCTTCACGCCGTGCTGGTCCTCGGAGAATGCGGCGCGGCCATCGATGACCTTGACGCCGATCTTCTCCAGGCCCGCGCGCACGTCGCGGGACTGGTTGCCGGCCAGCGCCTGCACGCGGCCGTTAAGCGCCTCCAGGCTCAGCTTCAGCGAGCCGAGCTGGTGGTTCAGGCCCATATCATCCGCGCGGCGGAAGTCGGTGCGAATGTTGGCGCCGGCAATAAAGGACTTCGACGGGACGCAGTCCAAAAGAACGGAGGAGCCACCGGGGCCCTGTTCCTCAACCAACGTAATGTGCGCGCCGTACTTGGCGCCGGCAGTCGCAGCCTCGTAGCCTGCGGGGCCGCCGCCGATAATTACGATGCGGGGGGCTTCCTGTGACACTGTCGCTCCTTTTTTAAAAATCTGCCTATAAGAACTCTGGGAAATCCTTGTCACAGTGTAGTAGTTAGAAAACTAATCCTCCACGTTGGCAAACTGTTCCGCCACGGAGCCGAAGAGTTTGACGCCCACGCCGATAGCCCTCTCATCGGGGGCCAAATCACCCATATGCAGATCGTGCTGCTCGCCTTCGCCGGACCAACAACCCAGGCGGGCCATGGAACCGGGGACCTTCTCCAAGTACCAGGAGAAGTCCTCGCCGCCCGAGGACTGCGGCGCTTGGACCACGGCTTGCGGGTCGATGGCCTGGGCAGCGCTGGCGAGGAGGGCGGTGGAGACGTCGTCGTTCAGCACCGGCGGAACCCCACGGTGATAGACCAGCTCATGTTCCACGCCCAGGGGCGCCAGGACCTGCTCCACAAGCTCAGAGAACAGCGTTTGCATCTCGCGCCAGATCCCGATATCCGCCGTGCGCATGGTGCCAGACACCGAGCCGGTCTCGGGAATCGCGTTCGGTGCATAGCCGGAATTCACCTGACCAAAGACCAAGACGGTGCCGGTGCGTGGATCGACGCGGCGCGAGAGCAAACCCGGCAGGTCCGTCAGCAGCTTGCCCAGCGCATAAACGACGTCCGCCGACAAGTGCGGGCGTGACGTGTGCCCGCCCGGACCGGAGACGTTGATTTCCACGACGTCAGTCGCGGAGGTAATCGCCCCGGCGCGGACGCCGATGCGCCCGACGCGCAGCTTCGGCTCGACGTGGACCGCAAAGATGGAATTCACGCCCTCGAGCGCACCCCACTCGATGACATCGGTGGCGCCGCCTACCCAGACCTCTTCGGCGGGTTGGAAGATGACGCGGACACCGAAGTCCAGCGGGTGCTCGCGGTTGAGATCCGCCAAGGCACAGGCCGTGGCCAGCGCAATGGTGGTGTGCATGTCATGCCCGCAGGCATGCATGACGCCGGGGACCTCGGAGGTGTACTCGAGGCCCGTGACCTCCGTGACCGGGAGCGCGTCGATGTCGGCGCGGAAGGCCAGGCGCCCGAGTTCCGTGTCGGGGCCGATGTCCACCATGAGGCCGGTTTCGGGGAAAAGCTGCGGCTCCAGACCATACTCACGCAGGGTGCGAGACAGGAAGCGAGTGGTTTCTACTTCCTTATTGGAGGTCTCCGGGTGGCGGTGAATATGGCGGCGCCACGCGATGACCTCCGCGCGGTGGTTGCTGAACCACTCACTGACGTAGTCCGAGATCACTGCTTCCTCCTCCGTGGTGTCCTATTGGGAAGAGTCTACAACTAGACCATGCGGTTCAGTTAGCCGGGCAGGTCACACGCCGGATATACTGAGCGGTCTACCTTCGCTACAGGTCGATATTGCGGGGACCGTAGAGGCGGTCGCCGGCGTCGCCAAGCCCCGGCACGATGTAGGCGTCCTCGTTGAGGGCCGGATCAATCGCCGCGGTAACCAAGCGAACCGGCAGCCCGGAGTTGGCCAGCGCATCGACGCCCGGCTGCGCGGACACCATGCAGATCGCGGTGATATCGGTGGCGCCGCGGTCCGCGAGGAGCTTCAGGGAATGCAGGAGGGAACCGCCCGTGGCGAGCATCGGATCGACGACAAAGACGCTACGCCCGCTGAGATCCTCCGGCAGGGCCTCCAGGTAAGGCACCGGCTCATGGGTTTCTTCATCGCGCGCCATGCCGATGAAGCCAACTTGGGCATCAGGGATCATCGACAGCGCCGGGTCAATCATGCCCAGCCCAGCACGGATGATGGGCACGATAATTGGCGGGTCCTGCAGGCGGGTGCCCTCCGCCGTGGCGACGGGAGTAACGCAATCAAAGTGCTCGACGGGCAGGTCGCGCGCTGCCTCATAGACGAGCATGGTGCCAAGATCCCGCAGGGCTGCACGGAAGGCGGCATTATCGCTGCGAGCATCGCGCATAAGTGTCAGCCGGGAGGCGGCGAGGGGGTGGTCTACTACGTGGATATCCATGCCCTTCACTGTATAAGAATCGGCCGGGAACCGATCAGCGGGCGGCACAGTCTAATAAGCCATGACTAGCTTCCATACGTTTAATATCGACACCGAACACACCCGCAGGCTGGCGCACGAGCTTGCCGCCATCTCCCAGGCCTCCTCCACTCCCCCTCCTGAGCTACCGGTCGATACCGTTCTGGGCGGTTTCACTGGAACCTTTAACACCGCCATGGAGAACCTTTCCGCCCGCCTTGCCCAGGTCAGGGCGGATGCCGGTGCCGTGGCGGACTCCAGCTTCCGCATGGCCCGCGAAGCGGAAGACGCCGATGGTGCTCTCGCGAACGCGTGCGGGGGTCTGTGATGTTGGAGTCAGCACTCGCCCACATTGCCCGGATTCAGCCGGCGCAGCTTCCCGACGTCTCCCTGCCCACTGTGCCCGATCTCACTGCTGCAGGGCCGCTAGCGGAAATTGCGCATGGAGATCCACGGGCGTTGTTAGACACTGTGCGCCAAGCCACCGAGGATCTCTCCACCGCCCGCTCAGCTCTGGATGCTGCCCGCAGGCTCATCGCGGCGACAGTCAGGGACCTCATCGGTCTGGGCTTCGAGCTTCTCCAGCGCGGACTACCTATCGCTCTCGGGCTGCTTATCCCGAATCCTGCAACACAGGCTGCGGCGCGTTCAGCATTGCAAGCCCTGGCCATGGAATACGTTGGCAAAGCGATGCTTCGCGTCAAGCAGCTGGCTGGGGATCTCCTGCAAGCAGCAGCTCCCCTCATCCCCATTGGCCAGCGTGCTGTTCGCCCCTCGGTGCGCGGCCCGCAGGAGGAAGGCGTGGTGCGCCACGCACTCACCGCGTCCTCCACCGCAAGCGTAGGAAGCACACAAGGGCAGGCAGCGGCACAGGCCGCTTTGTCCCAGGTGGGGACTCCTTATGGGTGGGGCGGTACCGGCAATGGCAGCTTTGATTGCTCTGGGTTGACGCAATGGGCTTGGCGCCAAGCGGGGGTGGAGCTGCCGCGCACCGCAGAAAGCCAGACCGTGGGCCGTCAGGTAAGCGCAGACGAACTGCAGCCCGGTGACCTCATCGTGTGGGATGGGCACGTGGCCATGTACTCCGGCGGCGGACAGATGGTGGAGGCGGGCAGCCCTGTGCAAACCAATCCGCTGCGCACTAACAACATGGGGATGGCTTTCAAAGGGTTCTGGAGGCCTACAGGGTAGACTGTTTGCCCATGAACACCCGCGCGATTGTACCCATCCAACTCTCCCTTTCTGAGGGTGATTTTTATACCCTTTGGGCGCCGAAGTGGCGCCAAAATGGTTCCGAGTGGCAGGCCTTCCTCGGTGATGACGAGTCCGTCTTGCTCTTTAACACCGAAGCCGAGATGCTGTGCTTCCTCGAATCCGGCTCGAAGCACGACCTGCTCGATCACCCAAAGTGGGAGGCCTTCAATTCCCAGGCAGCGGACCGCGTCGTTCCGGAGAAGAAGCATGTATACGACCTCATCGGCATGCCAAAGCACTTGGCTGGCCGCCCCAGCCACGAGAACGTGTCCACCGTCGCACGCTGCCTAGAAATTGCACACGCGCTGGCAGAGGTCGGGGCCGCGGAGCACACCGTTATTTTCTTCGCTTCGCATTCCATCTTGCGCAACCCCGCCCGCGGAGCCGATCACTATGCCGGTGACCAGGGCATGGGCGAATGGTCCGGCGTAGGCCGCGTTATTCATAGCAACTGGCGTGAGGTCATCGAGGACCTCGACAAGGTAGTCAAGGTCATCCCTTCCTCCGATTTCAGCCAGGAGGCAACCGCGGATGCCGCTACCCGCATCTCTGCCGCCAGCGAAGCCGCGGAAGAAGCACGCAAGAAGGCCGAAGAGGAGCGCGAGGCGGCAGCGAAATCCGCCGATCCCTACGACAATTCCCCGTGGGCAGCCGCAGGCATCGACCCGATTAAGATCACCGCCAACCAGCGAACGGTCTACACCCTGCGCACCTACCTCAACGGCAAGCCGGTGTTCTTGGGCAAGTGGGGCGAGATCTTTACCTTCCCCAGCTCCAAGGTGCTCGTGCGCTGGATCATGGAGAACGACGACCATGACCTAGCAAAGGTTTCCACTTGGGAGGAGGTCGTTGCCGCGGCGAACGCGGGCGAACTCGAGGTCACTGTCCACCCGGATAACCAGTACACCTTCAATGGCATCGTGCGCGACATTGAAAAGGGTCCGGAGGCCGTCGATACGGATCAGATGAGCCGCTGCTACGAAGTCTGCGCCGACGCCGCCGACTGGGCCGGGGATGACTCCATCAACTCTTATATGCTGCAGAACCCGCGCTTCCAGGACTACCTGGGCTACATGCTCGGCTCCACCGAGCACGCGGGCTACGTCCCCTCCAAGCCCTACACCGAGCACGCGGAGTCCTGGAAGGGCCTGGAAGAAATGCTGACGAAGCGTTTCTCCCGCTTCTAGCTTCTACTCGGAAGACTCACTGTCTTCTTCCGCATCGGAATCGCTCATATCTGAAGCGTCTTCCGCGAATTCCGGATCCGCCAGTTCCTCATAGGCGGGCAGGATCTCCTGCTCGATGAGGCGCTGGCGGTCTTCTTCGCTAGCAAAGGAATTCTCAATGGCCTTGATGGTGAGGTCAAAGAACTCCTCGAGGCCATAGCCGAAGGTCTCGCTCAGGGCGAGGAAGACATCGCTGAGCTTCTCGCCCGCCACCGTGCAGGTAAAGCCGAGCTGCTGCAGCAGCGGCAGAGGGTGATCGACCAGCTCCTCTGCGGGCAATTCCTCTAGCGGCGCGAAGGTCAGCGCGATGCGGCGATCCCGCACCCACGCAGAGGCCTTGCCCGGGCGAACGCCGTCAAGGTCGGCACCGAAATCATCGATGAGATCCGTTGCGTGGACCAAACGCGTCGCACCGGCGTGCACGGCTGCCACGGCATCCTCGTACGAAGCCACGTCCCGCTCCCAGGGAATGAAATTTTCACGCAGCTTCTCCGCTGCGGACAGCTCAGTCAGCGCTGCACCGGCAACAGCCTCGCCGGCATCCACATTGTCGGCCGCGCCCTCCACGATGATCCGCGCATCAATACCGGGAACATCAAGACCCTCTTGCGCCGCAGCCAGCGCCTCGGCGGCGCCGAAGGGGAAAGCACTGGGGCGCAGGCGGAGCTCGGCGTAGACCACGTGGTCGTCGGCAAGCGCCTGCACAGCAGCGTGCGTGGCCGCGCGGAGCTCGTCCGGGGTGGATGCAACCGTGGGCAGCGGCGCCAACAGCGTCACTTTGGGCAGACGAGCGAAAATCTCGGCGCCGGAATCTTTGTTTTCGGGGCTAATCAGAGGTGCGTCATGCATGAGGTTCATCCTAGGACGGGGTCTAGGATTAAGCACGCTATGAAACATGTCCCCGCGCTCCTCACCGTCATCGCTCTGGCCGCCACGCCGCCGGCGTTTGCAGAAGAGGAAGAGTCATCATCGCCCACGCGCACCACTGCGCCGGATACTGACTTGTGCCCGCATTCCCTCGTGCCTGAGGAGCCGACGACCACCTCGGAGCGGTTGGCTCCCGGCCAGGCAGCGCCCACTCCCCTGCCCGCGGTTGAGGGCGCTGCGTGCGGTGTCACCGCGCCGTCGGGTTTTCGGGTCAATAAGGACGTCGTGGCCTCGGCGTGGATGGTCAGTGACGTGGACACGGGCGAGATCATCGCCATGAAGGACCCCAACGGGCGCTACCGCCCGGCCTCCATCATCAAAGCACTGTTAGCGCTCGTGGTCATCGAGGAGCTTCCCTTGGACCAACGCATCACCGCCACGCTTGACGACGCCTCCGTCGAAGGCTCCGCCGTCGGCCTCGGCCCGGATGGGGTCTATACCGTGGAGCAGCTTCTCCAGGGTTTGCTCATGGCTTCCGGCAACGATGCCGCACACGCTCTCGCGCAGGCCATAGGCGGGGATGAGGAGGCGCTGGAGAAGGTCAACGCGAAGGCGAAGGAGATTGGCACGCGCTCGACGGTGGCGGCCAGCTACTCCGGGCTGGACGCGGCGGGTATGTCGACGTCCGCGGCGGATATCTCGCTGATTTACCGCGCGGCTTTTGCCAACGACACCTTCGCGCGCATCGTCGATACTGAGCACGTGGAGTTTCCCGGCTGGGGTGACATGCCCGGTTATGAGCTGTGGAACGATAACGGGCTCTTCCTCAATGATCCGGATGGTATCGGCGGCAAGACCGGCTATACCGAGGACGCGCACCACACTTTCGTCGGTGCGATCAACCGCGATGGGCGCCGCCTCCAGGCGGTTCTCCTCGATACGACCGTTGAGCATGGTTTCCGCGCGTGGGAGCAGGCGCAGATGCTTCTCGACGAAGCCTCCGACGTCCAGCCCGGCGACGGCGTGGGGCAGCTCGATGATTTCGCGGCTGGGAGGCATGAGCCTTCGGAGTCGCAGGAGCCCAGCACAGCGCCCACCACGCCTTCTGCCACCGCCACCGCTGAGGCCCCGGCGACGGCGTCGTCCTTCGCGGACTCGCAGGGCTGGATCGGGTGGCTGGTGGCGGGCCTCGTCACCCTCCTCGTGGTGGCGGTGGCTACTTTTTCACTACTTCGGCGTTAGCCATGATGTCGTGCTGGCCGCGAAGCGCGTTCTTCGGGCCAATCGTGGTCACCACGTAGAGGGCTCCGAAGAAGGCAATGAGCGGGCCGACAAGCGGCACGAGGGAGGCCACGCGCCACCAGTTGCGCTTAATGCTCTGCTGCCAGGTGAGCTTCTCGCGGGTGGTGACATCGCGCACCGTGTATCCAGCTATCAGCTTCGCCGGCGTTGCTCCTACGAGGACCTCGAAGCAGATGTAATAGGCCACCGTGATGATGCCCGAGATGCTGGTGAGCCAGACCTCATTGAAAGCGGAGTTGTACACCCCGAGACTTACGAGGAGGGACACACCGATCGCCGCAATGACGTAGTCGATGACGGCCAAAAGCACGCGGGTGCCGGGGGTTGCACGCGGGGCGTCGTGCGCGGGCGCGGGAGCGTGGTGGCTTTCGTCCCAGCGGCCGGTATTCGCGTAGTCCTCCAGTTGCGCCCAAGTAAGCCGGGCGCCTGATTCTACCTTTTGGTCATAGCTTGCCCGGGTAGAAGGCTCGCAGAGGATGCGGGCGGCAACGGCGAGCTCCTCGCGCTCCGCATCCTCGGGGAGGTAGCCGAGGCCTTCGAGGCGGGCGTCGGCAGCCGCCAGCTGCACGCCGAGTTCGCGTGAGGTCGCGCGCGAATCCAGGGTGAAGTGTTCATACAGGTTCGGAGCGAAAGATACTGGAAGCATCGGCCTACTTTCGGCGCAGCAAGGCCCATGCGCCTGCGGCCGCCGCGCCGAGTGCGGCACCGGCACCCAAGGCCACGCCCGGGTTCGGGCCCCGGCGGATCTCATTGCGGACGCGGATAACCGCCTGATCCGGAACCGGCGGGACCATCAGCTCAAGGGATTCCTCGGTGGTGGCCGTCCACGCGGAAACGTAGAGCACGACGCGCCAGACCAGGTACATGACCACCATGAGGACAATCACAGGGCCGAACACGGCACCGGCTGGGTTGCCCGCCGCGGAGGACATGATGACGGTGGACAGCTGCTTGATGGCTTCAAAAAGCACCGCGCCAATGGCCGCGCCCATCAAGCCCGACTTGGTGGGCACCTTCGTGCGCGGCAGGAAGGCCACCATCCACCAAAAGACCAGGAAGTTGGCAATAAGACCAATCACGATGCCAGCGATAACAAGCACCGCTCCCATGCCAGGGAAGGACTCGATGCCGACCCACTCGAAGATCTTCTGGGTCAGCCCAGACGAACCCGCTGCCGTCACGCCGAAGGCGATGATCATGGCCACGAGCAGGCCGATGAGGCCCAGCAGGTCGCTGAGCTTCTTGGTGACAAAATTGCCCGGTGCGTCGGTGGGATCCTGGTTCCACATGGCAGAAATGCCGATGCGCAGGTTGTTCATCCAGCCCAGCCCGGACCACAGGGTGGTCAGGCCACCGATGCCGTACATTGCGCCGCGCTGCTCAATCGCGGTGTGGAGAAGCTCCGTGATTGAGTTCCCCAGATCGCCCGATACGGCGTTGGTGATCTGCTCCTCCAGTTGCTGCATGAGGTCGGGGCGGTTCGCCAGCACGGTAGCGGCGGCGGCCACGGTGAGCATGAAGATGGGAAAGAGAGCGAGAACCGAGAAATACGTAATTCCGGCCGCGAACTGGTTGCCGCCTTGGCTACCGTAGCGGTCCAGCATCTTCATAATGTGGTTGATGAAGCCGGACTTCTCACGGACTTTGTCTACCGCGCCCGGTTCATCGGCGTGAGCACGCTCAATGCCGTAGTCATCGGTCTTCTTCTCATCAGGTCGAGTCGTTGGCGCCACTGGCGTTCCCCTTAAAAGTTAATTACAGAAACCTCTACACAGTCTTCATCATGCTAGCCAACTCAGCCGCGACGCGCGGGGAGGAACCCCACCGCCTCGTAGACCTTGTCCACGAGGGGGGTGGCGATCTCCGTAGCGCGCTCGGCGCCCTGGGCCAAGATGCGCTCGAGCTCGCCGCGGTCTTCCATGAGCTCGTCGTAGCGAGCCTTGAGCGGAGTGGTGAAGGCCTCGAGCGCCTCGGCCGTATCGACCTTGAGGTGGCCATAGCCCTGACCGGCATACTTGTCTACGAGTTCCGGGATGCTCTCCCCCGTCAGTGCGGACTGGATGGCCAGCAGGTTGGACACGCCCGGCTGCTTCTCACGGTCAAAGGCCACCACGCCGAGGTCATCGGTCACGGCGGACTTGATGCGCTTGGCGGAGGTCTTGGGAGCATCGAGCAGGTTCACGATGCCCTTCGGGTTGGCCCCCGACTTCGACATCTTGGACGTCGGCTCTTGCAGGTCATAAATCTTGGCCGAGCCTTCCGGAATGAAGGCCTCCGGTACGCGGAAGACCTCGCCGTACTTGTTGTTGAAACGCTCGGCCAGATTGCGGGTGAGCTCGAGATGCTGGCGCTGGTCCTCCCCCACCGGCACATAGTGCGGGGAATACAGGAGGATATCCGCGGCCATCAGGACGGGGTAGGTAAACAGGCCCACGGACGTGCGGTCCTGGCCCTGCTTGAGGGACTTGTCCTTGAACTGGGTCATGCGGGAGGCCTCACCGAAGCCGGTCAGGCACTGCAAAACCCACGTCAGCTCCGCGTGCGCGGGGACGTGGGATTGTACGAAGAGGGTCGATTTCGCCGGATCGATGCCCAATGCGATGAGCTGCGCGGCGCCCGCCACGGTGCGGTGGCGCAGCTCCTCCGGGTTCTGCTCCACCGTGATGGCGTGCAGGTCCGGGATGAAGTAAAAGGCCTCGTGCGAGTCTTGCAGGTCAATCCACTGCTTGAGCGCTCCGAGGTAGTTACCCAGGTGATAAGAGTCCGCCGTGGGCTGGATGCCAGAGAGGACTCGGGAAGCGGAGTTCGATGCAGAAGTGGAGTCAGTCATGGTTGACCACTCTACTCTGCCGCCTCCGCTGGGGCGGCGCTGCGTCGGTTAAATCTTGCGGGAGGTCGGGCTAATAACGTCCATCATGACGGCGAAACCGGCCACCATGAACGCGCCGCCAACGCCCTGGAGGACGATCGGGCCAAGGAAGGCAAAGGACGGTCCGACGATGGTCCACCACCAGATACCCAGGGCAAGCAGAATAGCGCCGAGGACAAAGTAGATGATTGCGCGGGTCATGAGCATCTCCTGCGAAATAGAAAAGGACGTTAAGACGGGATTATCGTACCACTACTTGGAGTGGGCTACTTGTACTCGACCAGAAGCGGAGAGTGATCAGACCAGCGCTCCTCCACCGTCGGCGCCTTCTCCACCCAAATGCGCTGCGCGCGCTCCAGCATGGCCTTCGTGGCCGCCTGGTAGTCGATGCGCCACCCGGCATCGTTGTTAAAAGCCTGGCCGCGGTAGGTCCACCAGGTGTAGGGGCCATCCGCCTCTGGGTGCAGGCGCCTAGCGACGTCAAACCACTGCGGATCCGCAGCCGCCTCCCACGCGGTCTTGGTCTCATAGTCCACCACGCCGAGCCAGTCCCCGAGCCCCTTCTTGTCCTGCGGCTGCTCATCCGGGAAAGATCCGAAGACGCGGTCCATGAAGGCACGCTCCTCTGGCAGGTGGCCGGACTTCTTCTCATTGGCCTTATTGTTCTTTAGGTCTTGGGCGCGGTGGCAGATGTTCCAGTCACCGCCAATGACGGCCTCCGGGTAGGACGCAGCCATTTCATCCAAAACTTCAGAGAACTCATCCAAGAACAAGTACTTCTCATCTTGCTTCGGGGAATCGGTATCACCGGAAGGCAAATACAGGGAAGCCACCCGCACGCCTTCCACGGTGGCGGCGATGAAGCGGCCGGATTCGGCGAAGGAGCCGAAGCCTACGGAGACGTCGCCAAGCGCGTGCTTCGATAGGATGCCCACGCCCGCGCGGCCCTTGGCGGCGGATTCGGCCTGTACCAGGTTCCATCCGGCCTCCAAAGCCGGGGCCAGGGCCTTCTGGGTCTGCTCGGGGTTGGCGCGTACCTCCTGCATGAGGACGACGTCGGCCGGCGTGGTTTCCAGCCACGCGTTCATGCCTGGGTTGTTCTCGTTGCGCTGTTTGCAAGCCGCGCGGATGCCGTTGACGTTGACGGAGGCGATGGTGAAACTCATGCCGGACAGTCTAACTCTGCTCAATAATCTTCACGGAAGGGGCTAGACGGCGCTTGTCCCACATGGTGACACCCCAGGTGAGGCAGCCTGCCACCGCCAGGCCCGCCCCGGCCAGCGCGGTGGAGTTATAGGAGTAGCCCGCGCCCACGACTGCGCCGCCGATGGCCGCGCCCGCTGCATTAGCGATGTTGAGGGCGGACTGGTTCAGCGCCGCCGCCAAGGTCTGCGCATCCCCCGCCACGTTGACCAAGCGCAGCTGCAACGACGGCACAAGGATGGAGCCGAAGAAGGCCAAGACACCAAAGACAATCGTGCCCGCCCACGCGCTGTGCGCCACGAAGTAGAAGGTCACCGACACACTAACCATGCAGATAAGGGCAAAAATGATGCCGAATTCCAGGTTACGGTCCGCCAACCAGCCACCGGCGACGTTGCCTGTGGTCATGCCGATGCCATAGGCCATGAGCACAATCCACGTGTGGCTCGGGTCCATGCCGGCGACGTCCGTCATGGTCCACGTGATGTAGGTATAAACGGCGAACATGCCGCCGAAGCCAACGGTGCCGAGGAAGACTGTGAGCAGAACCTGGCTGTTTTTCAACGCGCCAAGCTCAGTAAACATATCTGTTTGTGGCATGCGCGTCATGTGCGGGAAGAGGAAAAAGAGCAGGACCATCGTGAGCCCCGCAATGGCCACGACCAAAAAGTACGCCGCATGCCAGCCCAATCCTTGGCCTAGGGCCTGGGCCGCGGGCACTCCGATCACGGTGGCGATGGACAGGCCCATGCCCACCATCGACATGGCAAAACCTTGGCGGCCCGGCGGCGCCATCGATACCGCCGCCAGGTTAGCTACGGAGAAGTACGCGCCGTGCGGCAGGCCAGCGATGAAGCGCGCCACCAGCAGAACTCCGTAGTTCGGGGCCACGGCCGTGAGCAGGTTGCCCACGAGCAAGAATCCAATAAGCAGGATAATGAGGCGGCGGCGTGGGAGCTTGCCCGTGAGTGCTGCGATGACCGGAGCGCCCACGACGACGCCGAGCGCGTAGACGGAGATGACTACCGACGCCGTGTCTTCCGTAATCCCGAAATCATCCGCGATGAGCGGCAGCAGGCCCATCGAGGTGAACTCCGTGGTGCCGATGGCGAAGGCACCCAGCGCCATGGCGATCATGACGATGGTGCGGCGGGCTGAGGAGATTTCCGTTTGGCGCGGGACGGGACGGCGTTGGATGCGGGGAGCGGAGTGCGGGAAATTCACGTGCGCGTACCTTAGTCCCTTTCCCGCGCGCAGACGAGAAGGCCCTAGCAATCACACAGCCCCGCCCCGCTGGTGGCGCGAGTCACAGGGGGACCGGCACCGCGAGAAAATAAGACAGGTATCCTGTGAGGTTGAACAGTTTTCAACTTCTTTAGGAGAACCATGGCAAAGATTATCTGGACCCGTACCGACGAGGCGCCGCTGCTGGCGACCTACTCCTTCAAGCCGGTCGTGGAGGCCTTCGCTTCCACCGCGGGCATCGAGGTAGAAACCCGCGACATTTCCCTGGCCGGCCGCATCCTGGCCCAGTTCCCGGAGCGCCTTGGTGACAAGAAGGTTTCCGACGCCCTGGCTGAGCTTGGCCAGCTGGCTAAGACCCCGGAAGCCAACATCATTAAGCTGCCGAACATCTCCGCTTCCCTGGTGCAGCTGAAGAAGGCTATTGCTGAGCTGCAGGCAGCCGGTTTTGATCTCCCGGAGTACGAAGAGGCTCAGGAGAAGTACGACGCCGTCAAGGGCTCCGCCGTCAACCCGGTTCTGCGTGAGGGCAACTCTGACCGCCGCGCTCCGATTGCGGTCAAGAACTTCGCTAAGAAGAACCCGCACAAGATGGGCGCTTGGTCCGCTGATTCCAAGACCAACGTGGCCACCATGGACGCTAACGACTTCCGCCACAACGAGAAGTCCGTCATCATGCCGGAGGAGGACACCCTCTCCATCGTCCTGAAGACCGCCGAAGGCGAGCAGACCCTGCTGGAGAAGCTGCCGGTCCTCAAGGGCGAGGTCATCGACGGCACCTTCATGTCCGCCAAGGCACTCGATGAGTTCCTCAAGGCGCAGGTTGCCCGCGCCAAGGAAGAGGGCGTTCTCTTCTCCGCTCACCTCAAGGCCACCATGATGAAGGTCTCTGACCCCATCATCTTCGGCCACGTGGTGCGCGCTTTCTTCGCTGACGTCTTTGAGAAGTACGGCGAGGAGCTCGAGGCCGCTGGCCTCAATGGCGAGAACGGCCTGGGCGCTATCTACGAGGGGCTGGACAAGCTCGAGAACGGTGCTGAGATCAAGGCTGCCTTCGACGCCGCGCTTGCCGACGGTCCTGACCTCGCCATGGTCAACTCCCACAAGGGCATTACCAACCTGCACGTTCCGTCTGACGTCATTATTGACGCCTCCATGCCGGCCATGATCCGCACCTCCGGCCACATGTGGAACAAGAACGACGAGGAGCAGGACACCCTCGCCGTCATCCCGGATTCCTCTTACGCCGGTGTCTACCAGGCCGTGATCGAGGACTGCAAGGCCAACGGCGCCTACGACCCGACCACCATGGGTACCGTCCCGAACGTCGGCCTCATGGCACAGAAGGCTGAGGAGTACGGCTCCCACAACAAGACCTTCAAGGTGCCGGCTGCGGGCACCGTTGAGGTTCGCAACTCCAAGGGTGAGGCTCTCATCTCCCACGACGTGGAAGCTGGCGATATCTGGCGCGCCTGCCAGACCAAGGACGCCCCGATCCAGGACTGGGTCAAGCTGGCTGTCAACCGTGCCCGCCTGTCCGGCATGAAGGCCATCTTCTGGCTCGACCCGGAGCGCGGCCACGACGCCAACCTCATCGAGCTGGTCAAGAAGTACCTGCAGGATCACGACACCGAGGGCCTGGACATCTCCATCGAGGATCCGGTCACCGCAACCAAGATTTCCGTGGAGCGCATCCGCAAGGGCGAGGACACCATCTCCGTGACCGGTAACGTCCTGCGTGACTACAACACCGACCTCTTCCCCATCCTCGAGCTGGGCACCTCCGCGAAGATGCTGTCCGTGGTTCCGCTCATGGCTGGCGGCGGCCTGTTCGAGACCGGTGCCGGCGGCTCCGCTCCGAAGCACGTCCAGCAGGTTCAGGAGGAGAACCACCTGCGCTGGGACTCCCTCGGTGAGTTCCTGGCCCTGGCTGAGTCCTTCCGCCACGAGCACAACACCAACGGCAACGCCAAGGCTGGTGTGCTGGCCGCTGCGTTGGACAAGGCCACCGAGACCCTGCTGGATGAGGGCAAGTCCCCGTCCCGCAAGGTGGGCGAGAACGACAACCGCGGCTCCCACTTCTTCCTGACCCTCAACTGGGCCAAGGAGCTGGCTGCGCAGACTGACGACGCCGAGCTGGCCGAGGCCTTCAAGCCGGTTGCTGAGGCCCTCGAGGCCAAGGCTGGCGAGATTGAGCAGGCGCTTCTCGACGTCCAGGGCTCCCCCGTCGACCTCGGCGGCTACTACGCCCCGAACGAGGAGAAGCTCAACCAGACCATGCGCCCGGTTGCTGCCTTCAACGAAATCATTGACGGCCTGAAGAAGTAATTCTGCGCTAGGCGCTTAACAAAAGACCGCTTCGTCTCCTCCCCGGAGTTCGAGGCGGTCTTTTCTTGCTTCATTAACCACAAACAGGCCTAAAACAGCACTCCGCGACGCTATTTTTACCCGTTGAGCTTCGAAGACTTTTTCTTGACTGTTTCTTGCTTCTCGCGCATACTTTTACTCATGACTCCCATCAATACTGCGCCTGAGGAACAACTTGTAGCCCGCGTGAAACGGTTTACAACGCTTCCGGCTGAGCTACCGTGGCTCGAGTTCAAGGTAAACAAGCTATCCTCCGGCGCGGAGATTGCGAAATATGCTTGCGCCTTGGGAAATTCGGCGCGCCTGCATGATGAGCCTGCGGGATATCTCGTGTGGGGTGTCAACGACGACCGAACCATCGTCGGGACGACCTTTAATTGGCAGCTCACCAAAGGGAAGGGAAACGAGGATCTCCTTCCTTGGCTCAACCGCGTCATTAGCCCAGCCCCTGAACTGACCTTCGACGAGATCACGGTTGATGGACATCTCGTTGTGCTTCTGCGCATCCCCGCCGCATTGTCCGCCCCGTATTCCTTCGAAGGGAAGCGGTATTTCCGCAAGGGCAGCTACATGAAAAACCTCATGGACTTTCCCAATGAGGAACGTCAGCTCTGGCAAAAACTCAACCAGTTCGAATTTGAGAACACAGTAGTGGCCGAGGGCCTTGAGCCCGAATCGATTACCGACCTGCTTGATCCTGAGGCTTTCTTCCTTAATAGACCGGAACTCCCACATACGACAGGCGCCGCCCTCATCGACACGTTGAGGAGCGCCAAAGCCATCTCCTACTCACACGAGCAAGGCTGGCATATTCCGGCTTGGTCCGCGCTCATGTATGCGCGCTCTCTTCAGGACTTTCCGGAGCTGCGCGGGCGCGCTCCCCGCGTCCTACATTTCAACGGTCCTTCACGCACGGAGGTGGAACGAGAATGGGAATTCACCGAAGGCTATGCGTCTTCCTTCACCCACATAGTCACGCTCTTCAACACCATTCGTCCAGGTGGCGAACATATTGATTCCAGTGGTAAGCGCGTAGTGACTCCGTTGTTGCCAACGGTAGCCTTCCGCGAGGTGCTAGCAAATGCGCTCATGCACCAGGATCTTGAACAGCGTGGCCGGTTCTTAACCGTGGAGATTTTCAGCGATCGGGTCGAAGTAACCAACCCAGGCACCCCGCTTATCGACCCCCAACGGTTCATTGACTCGGCGTCCACCACACGCAATACCCATCTCGGTGAAGCTTTACGTCTGGCGCATTTTGTCGAGCAACGCGGAAGTGGCTGGGATAAAATCGTCTCTTCACTCGAAGCCGAGCACTTCCCACCTGCTCTCATTCGCGCCAACGGAAGTACCACCGTCTCCCTCAGCGCCTACCGCCCCTTTGCGCTGATGACTATGGAAGAAAAGACCCAAGCCGTCTATCAACACGCTTGCCTTCGCTTCCTCGAGAACCTCCCCGTTAACAATTCCTCAATCCGTCAGCGCTTCGGGCTGAAGAATTCACAAGCCGCTCAGGCCACACGCCTGCTTGCCGCCACCGTCGAGGAAGGACTCATCCATGCCTACGATCCCAACGCCGGTCCGCGTTCGTTGCGCTATGTTCCGTTCTGGAGCGAATAGGGATCGCTTTCTTGCTTCATTAACCACAAACAGGCCTAAAACAGCACTCCGCGACGCTATTTTTACCCGTTGAGCTGCGAAGACTTTTTCTTGACTGTTTCTTGCTTCTCGCGCCTTATCTCGCGAATTTCTCGCCCTTTTCATGCCGAGGACCCCAGTTAGTTAAAAAGTTTTTCAATACCTGGGAACCGAGAAACCCTCGCCTCCGACTACTAGTGCAGTTGATATCAGCACCTGTCCATCGCCCCTCCTGAACGCCCCTCGAACGTTCAACAGGGGCCCTAATCGATAGACCCCGAAAGAGCACTACTTATGAGTCGGACGGCTCTGCGATCCTTCATTCAACGCATCCACTTTTATGGCGGCATGTTCGTCGGCCCCTTCATCCTCATCGCGGCATTGACCGGCTGTCTTTATGCCGTGGCGCCCTCCCTGGAGAAAGTGGTCTACCACGACGTATTGACGGTGCCTACCGTGGAGAATCCGCTGAGCTTGGAGCAACAAATCCAGGCCGCACAGCACGAGCACCCTGACATGCCGGTCACTCAGGTCTGGCCCGCCACGACACCGACGGATTCCACGCGCGTGCTGGTCTCCGATGAAAGCATCGACGAGAGCCTGCAGCGCACCGTCTTCATCGACCCCGCCACCGCCGAGGTCATCGGCGACTACCCCACCTATTCCGGCTTAGGCGAGATGCCGCTGCGCCGCTGGATTTCCTCCCTGCACGAAAGCTTCCACCTGGGCAAGGTCGGTGAGCTCTACTCGGAGCTAGCCGCTTCCTGGCTGTGGGTCATGGCCTGTGGAGGCCTCTACATGTGGTGGATTCGCCGCCGCCCGAAGAACAAAGCAACCGCGAACACCGCGCAGCAGCAGCCCAAGCGCTCTGCCCGCTGGAAGGCCACCCGCCTGCATTCCACCGTCGGGGCTTGGATATTCATCGGCCTGCTGGGGCTGTCTGCCACCGGCATCACTTGGTCTGGTCTAGCCGGCGACAACGTCGATTCCCTCGTCGAGCGCATGCACTGGAAAGCCACTCCCATCAACACCGCCCTGCACGGCACCACCGCTGAAACACACGAGCACACCGGGCATGAAGGCCATGAAGGGCATGGGGCGTCGGCAAGCGCGAGCGTGGCTGCCGACGCCGAGCGCGTCCTCGCCACCGGCCGCGCCGAGGGACTGACCGGACCGCTGCGCCTGTACCCGCCGGAGGACGCCCACTCCGCCTGGCAGGTCAGCGAACGGTGGGTGGAATGGCGCACCACCTCCGATGCGCTCTCGGTGGATGGCGCCACCGGAGAGGTCATCGACCGGCAGCCTTTCTCCAGCCTGCCGCTGTTTAGCAAACTCAGCAGCTGGGGCACGTACCTGCACATGGGGATCATGTTCGGCCTTCCACTGCAGATCGCGCTGCTCGCACTGGGCCTCGCCACCGCCGCGCTGGTGGTGCTGGGCTACTACATGTGGTGGAAACGCCGCCCGCGCTTCCTCCCGACTGCCCACTTCTCCTGGGCCGCCACAGGGTTGGGCGCGCTATTCGCCGCCACCGTCGGAGTCTTCCTGCCGCTCTTAGGAATCACCTTGGCAGCTTTCCTGGTTCTCGATGTCATTCTGGTGAACCGTGCCACAACCCAGCGCAAGGAACGCACGCCAGTCCCGGTCGGATAATTTAGTGAAAGCAATCACATAGGGCGGAGCTTATTAGGTACGGTAGTTTCTTATGACTAACCCACTGCTGACTCCCTCCACGCTGCCCTACCAGCTCCCGCCGTTTGCGGAGATCAAGGTCGAGCACTACCGCCCCGCCTTCGACGAGGCACTCGCGCTTCACGACGCCGAGATCGCCTCCATCACCGACAACCCCGCTGCCCCCACATGGGAAAACACCGTGGAGGCGCTCGAGCGCTCCGGCCAGGACCTCGACCGCGTTATGGCGGTCTTCGGCAACCTTTCCGGCACGGACGTCACCGAGGAGATGGAGGAGATCGCCGCCGACATCTACCCGCGCCTGTCCGCGCACTATGACGCGATCTACCAGAACGAGGTGCTCTACGCGCGCATCAAGGAGGCCACGCCTCCTGCCGACGACGCCGAAGGCCAGCGCCTCCACGACCACCTCCTGCGTACCTTTGCCCGCAAGGGTGCCGACCTCGACGCAGCCGGCAAGGCCCGCCTGTCCGAGATCAACCAGCGCCTCTCCGCGCTCTCTGAAGAATTCGGCCGAAACCTCATGGCGTCTACCCGCGAGCGCGCGGTCTCCTTCACCGAGGAGGAACTCGAGGGTCTGCCCGCCGAGCGCATCGCCTCCGCCAAGGCCGACGCCGAGGCGTTAGGCCGCGAGGGCTATGTCATCCCGCTGGAGCTGCCGACCGTGCAGTCCGAGCTGAGCCGCCTGGCGCGGGAGGATGCGAGGGGGAGGCTGTATGGGGCGTCGGCAAGCAGAGGCTCCGAGAACAACATCCCGGGTCTCATCGAGGCCGTCCAGCTGCGCGCCGAGCGCGCCGAGCTGCTGGGCTTTGCCACGCATGCCGACTACGTCATCGCCGAAGAAACCGCCGCGACTGCCGACGCCGCCCGCACCATGCTCTTCGACCTCGCCCCCGCCGCCGCGGCCAACGCCGAAGGCGAGCAGAAGCTCCTCGCAGAGGAAGCAACGCTCAACGGTCAGGGTTTTAGCGCGGCGGACTGGCCTTATTGGGAATCCAAGGTCCGCGCCCGCGACTTCTCCCTCGATGAGGAGGAGCTGCGCAAGTACTTCCCACTGGACCAGGTCCTGGAGAAGGGCGTCTTCGCCGCCGCCGAGCGGCTTTACGGCATCACCGTTATCCCGCGCGATGACCTCGAGGGCTACGCGGAGGGGGTTCGCGTCTGGGAGGTGCGGGACGGAAACGTCCCGCACGTAGATATCGACTCGCACGGAGATAAGGAGATCGGTCTTCTTCTTACCGACTACTTTGGGCGCCCCACCAAGCGCGGAGGCGCATGGATGAGCGAGTTCGTGGGCCAATCCCGGCTGCTGGAGCGCAAGCCGGTCATCGTCAACGTCATGGGCATCACCAAGCCCGCCGACGGCTCCCAGCCGCTGCTGAGCATGGACGAGGTCCGCACCGTCTTCCACGAATTCGGCCACGCCCTGCACGGCCTGCTTTCCGACGTCCGCTACCCCACCTTCGCCGGCACCAACGTGCCGCGCGACTGGGTGGAGTTCCCCTCGCAGATCAACGAGAACTGGGCGCTCGATGAGAGACTGGTCAAGGAATACGCCCGCCACGTGGAGACCGGCGAACCTATTCCGGACGAGCTTCTCGCTGCCATCTCCGCCGCCTCCGAATTCGGCCAGGGATTCGCTACCTCGGAGTATCTGGGAGCATCGATCATCGACCTCGCGTGGCATTCCCTGAGTGCTGCCGAGGCCGCCAAGTTGGAGGCTACCCCGGAGGCCGTCGCCGAGTTTGAGGCCGAGTCCCTGCGCGCGGCCGGGCTGGACAACGAGCTCATCGCGCCGCGCTATCGCTCGACGTACTTCAACCACATCTTTGCCGGTGGCTACTCCGCGGGCTACTACTCCTATCTCTGGGCCGAGGCGCTCGACGCCGATGGTTTCGAGTGGTTCAAGGAGCAGACCGACCTCCGCGAGGCCGGCCAGAAGTTCCGCGATGTCATCCTGTCGAAGGGCGCATCCCGCGACTTCACGGAGGCTTACCGCGAATTCCGCGGCCGCGACAAGGACGTCGCGCCGCTGCTCAAGCGCCGCGGCCTCGCCGGGGCCTAGTGCCGACTAGTTATCCACAGATTTCGTCGGATGGCTAGTTCGGGGCTTGGCGGCGGGATGGAGCGCTTTTAGGCTGCGGGGTATGAGATTGCAGACCTTCTTCGCCGCCCTCGGCCGCGCCATTGACTTGGTGGCCGAGTGCGCGGGTCTGTCTGAATCTGACCTAGTCGCCCTCGGCGCCGCGCCTGCCGACGCCACCGTGTTCCTCTCCCTCCACCACACCTACTTCGGGCACACATCCTCGACGAAGAAACAGCGCACAGCGGTCGAAGCCGCGCGCCGGCGGGGACACGGGCTGGTGACCTTGCAGCTTATCGAGCACTTCGTGGCCAAAGTTCGGGACCACAACAAAGCATGGGATTTGCGCGTGGAGCTGTGCCAGACCAGCGCGGAGCTGGTGGAAAAGGTAGCGCGCAAGCGCCTGCGTCAAATGCGCAAACCCCGCACGTATGCCGAGCGCGCCAAGCTCACCCAGCATGGCAACGGCCTTGCCACGCTCACCGTGACGGCGGACTCGCTCCAGCTGACTGGCGTATTCGAGGGCATCGACCAGGAACGCCCCGGCGAGAGCTTCCTGGAGAATCTGGAGGGCGGCGTCGTCAAGACTGAGGTTGCCACCATGGCGGTCCTGCAGCTCGATGACTACGCCGAGCTGCTCAAGGGCAATACGGAGAAGGATGGCGAAGAGTTCATCGTCCGCACCACCAGTGGCGCGACGATGACCGGCTCGCAGCTGGTGGAGCGCGCTTTGCTGGACAAGGGGGTTATCGTGGCGGTCAGCCGCGAACACGGTCCGCTCGATGTCTTCCGCTTTCAGCGCTTCGCCACCGCCAAGCAGCGTCTTGCCTTGGCCGCGGAGAATCCCTGCTGCGCCTGGGAGGGCTGCAAGGTTCCTTTTGAGAAGTGCCAGATCCACCACATCAAGGCCTGGGCCCGCGGCGGGCCCACCAACATCCTCAACCTGGTGCCGCTGTGCCCGTACCACAACGGAGTCAACGACGACGACCCCGATGCCCCGCCCTCACGCGGCCGCATGGATCGCATCGGCGGGCGGGTGGCATGGATCCCGCCATACGACGCCGCGCCGGTCTTCACCAGCGCCTTCAACTAGCCACCACGCCCACCTTGGCAGCGCCCAGCTTGGCAGCACTCATCTTGGCAGCGTAAAGCCGGGCAAGGTGCATGATTGAACCGAACCCCGCAGGAAATCACCTCCTCGCGGGGCATTCGGCGTGCCGACTTACCTCATGGAACTGATCATCCGCTCAAGCCTGTCCTGCAGGAATTTTGGCCGTGCCGGTTGGCCGGGCGGGCGGTTTAGCCGGCGTTGCGCAGCGCGGTGGCTAGTCCGTTCATCGTGACCTGGATGGTCTTGGATACCAGGAACTGGTCATCGCCGCGGCGGTAGCGGCGCAGCAACTCCAACTGGACGGCGTTGAGCGGAAGCAGGTAAGGATAGCGCCGCTTGAGTGAACGTGCTTGGCGCTGATTCTCGCTCACCAGATCCGCGTTTCCGGTGACCTTGAGGTAGACCTCGCGGGTGCGCTCAAATTCCTCGGATATCAGGCCAAAGATACGGTCTGCGGTGTCCTTGTCGTCGACCAAGTTGGCGTACAGACGCGCCAGCTGCATCTCCGCCTTGGCCATGACCTGCGCCATGTTGGCAAACACAGAACGGAAGAAGGGCCACGTGCGATACAGCTCGCGCAGCTCCTCCCAGCGCTTTTCTTCTCCAGCTCCGGTATCTGCTCCAGCCTTCTCGGTCACTGCTACATCCGCTGTGGCATTTACCGCTCTTGCTGTACCTCCGGAGGCTGTCGATCCTCCGGAGGGTTGCTGAACCCACGCCGTCACCGCGCTGCCCACGCCGAACCAGCCCGGAATGTTGGTACGAGACTGTGACCACGACAGCACCCAGGGAATCGCACGCAAATCCGTAATCGCGGTGGTCTGCTTGCGCGAGGTCGGGCGCGACCCCAGGTTAAGCTCGCCAATCTCGTGCAGCGGGGTGGACTGGGTGAAGTAGGTGATGAACCCGGGGTCGTCGACAAGCTGGCGGTAGGCCACGCCACTCAACGCTGCCAGCTCGCGCATGATCTCGTAGGCGCGCTCCGGATCCGCAATCGGCTCGGTATCCAACAACGATGCCTCCAGCGCTCCGGAAACAAACGCCTCCAAGTGGCGGCGCGCGGTCTCCGGCGCACCGTACTTCGCAGAAATCACCTCTCCTTGCTCGGTGATACGCACCGAACCCGACACCGCGCCCTTCGGCTGCGCCAGAATCGCATCATACGTCGGGCCACCACCCCGGCCCACCGCCCCACCGCGGCCATGCGCCAGCCGCAACTCCACGCCGTGGCGCGCGCAGAGCTCAACGAGGGCCAGTTCGGCGTCGTATAGCGCCCAGTTCGCCTGCAAATACCCGCCGTCCTTGTTGGAATCCGAGTACCCCAACATGACTTCTTGGATATCCCCGCGCGAGCGCAGATGCTCGCGGTACACGGGCACCTGCCACAGCTTCTCCAGGATGCCGGCGCCGGCCTTCAAATCCTCGATGGTCTCAAACAGCGGCACCACGTCCACCTGGCCCAGCCCCACCTCCTTGAGCAGGACCATCGGCTCCAGAATGTCGGAGACGGTTCCGGTCATAGAAATAATGCAGTGCGACACCGACTCCGGCCCAAAGTCCCGCACAGCGCGCGGCCGCGCGGAAGATGCCCAGCTCCTTCGCGGTATCCTCGCTGAACCCCTTCTCAGCGTCGGGGAAAAGCAGCGGGCGGTTGGTCTGCAGTTCGCGCACGAGCAGCGCGACCTTCTCCTCCTCTCCCAGCGCGCGGTAGTCCGGGGTGATAGAGGCCGCGGCGAAAACCTCGGTGAGAACGTTCTCGAAGGACTCCGAATTCTGGCGCATGTCCAGCGTCGAAAGATGGAATCCAAACGTGGTTACCGCCGAGCGCAACCGAGCCAAGCGGTCATCGGCGATGATGTCATCGTTGAACTGGCGCAGCGAGCGGTCGATCACGTCCAGGTCACGTTTGAGTTCCTCCGGCGACGCATAGGCGCTTGGCGACGCCTCCCCCTCCAACCTCGCCAACACCTTCTTCCGGATGCCGAAGATTGCCCGGCGGTAGGGTTCGTCGACGCGGGATTTTTCGTCGTTGTGGGAGGCGTCGGCAAGCGCGCCCAGCTCCTTGGAGCTGGAGGAATAGCGGTCTGACAGGGAGAGCTCGCGCTCCAGCTCACCGAGCTCGTCGGCGTAGTACTGGAGCACCGTCGCCGCGGCCTTGCGGGTGGCATAGGTCAGGGTGTGCTCGTCGACGTACGGGTTGCCGTCATGGTCGCCGCCAATCCAGGAGCCGGGGCGGACGACGGGGGAATCAGGAAGCTGCTGGCCAAAGGTCTCACGCATGGCGTGGCGAATGGCGCGGTTGAGGGCAGGGACCTGGTCAAGCAGCGACAGTTTGTAGTAGCGCAGGCCGACGTCAATCTCGTCTTCGAGGGTGGGCCGAGCGATGCGAATCAGCGCCGTCTGCCAGAGCAGCGTCATGCGCAGGTACATTTCCTTCTCGATTGCCGCCATGTCGCCACCGCGGTGTGATTCCTTGAGGAGAGTCTTGATGCGGGTTTGCGTATCAAAGACGGTGCGGCGGCGGGTTTCGGTGGGGTGCGCGGTGAGAACGGGGGCGACGTGCGCGCCGCGGATGACGGAGGAGGCGTCGGTTGGCGTGACGCCTTCTTCCTTGAGCTTGGCGAATGTCTTGCGCAGGGAGACGGGCGCTTCAACGGACTCGTCATCCAGATCCTCTACGAGGTTGGCGATGAGCGCGAAATAGCTGAATGCACGGGCCACGAGGTTGACCTTAGTGATGTCGAGATCGCGGAAGATGGCGACGAGGTCTTCGGGCTTTGCATCGCCGTGCGCCACGTCGAAGGCCATGCGGCGGGTCGATTCGACGAGCTCGAAGACGTCCTCGCCTTCCTGCTGCGCGATGACCCGGCCGAGCACCCGGCCGAGGAAGCGGATATCTTCGCGGACTTGTTCTGGGGCGGGTGTGCTCACGGCGAGGAGCCTTTCTGGGCGTGATGTGTTCAGCTAGCACATCTCAATGTATCCCAGATCACTATTGAGCGATAGTTATTCGCAGAAAGAGCTAATGGGCAATGGACGCGAGCCACGCGGCGTGGAGGCGCGAGTCGCCGTTTTCTTCCGGATGGAAGCTCAACGCCGTGACACATCCTTGGCGCACGCCCACAATCACCTCGCGCTCCGCGGCAGGACGGGTTCGTGCCCCGGCACCACTTCCCTCGCCACCGGAAACAATGTCAGGTGCAGGGAGGGGCACGGTGGCGATGACCTCGACGCCCTCACCCGCGCGGGTAACGATGGGCGCGCGAATGAAGCTCGCCTCGATGGCTAGAGGCTCGCCGGACCTCTGGCCTTCCATCGCGACCGGCACGGTGCGCTCCTCAGAGAAGCGCTGGTTGCCGAAGGCGTTGCGGCGCACGGTGACGTCGATAAGCCCCAGCGTCTGCTGGCCCGGTGCGGGGTTTTCCAGCTCGCGGGCGCTGTAGATGAGCCCCGCGCAGGTGGCCAGGACCGGCAGCCCACCATCGACGGCGCGGCGCAGCGGCTCCGCGACGTCAAAAGAGCGCGCCAGCTTATCGATGGTGCTCGACTCGCCGCCCGGCAGAATGATTCCGTCCAGCCCGTCGAGATCCTGGGGCAGGCGCACCCGGCGCGTTGCAGCGCCGAGGCTCTCCAGCACAGCGATGTGCTCTTCCACTCCGCCTTGCAGCGCGAGCACGCCGACGAGCGGTCGCGTCGTGTCCGCCGACTTCTTCACTGCGGGCACAGGGTCTACCAACCGCGCTCGGCCAGGCGGTGCGGGGCGGGGATGTCGTTGACGTTGATGCCCACCATGGCCTCGCCCAGGCCGCGGCTAATCTTAGCCAGCTCGGCCGGTTGGTCGTAGAGGGTCGCTGCCTTCACGATGGCCTCCGCGCGCTTCGCAGGCTCGCCGGACTTGAAAATGCCGGAGCCGACAAAGACGCCTTCGGCGCCCATTTGGCGGACGAGGGCGGCGTCGGCAGGCGTAGCCACACCACCAGCAACGAACAGCACGACCGGAAGCTTGCCGGTCTCCGCCACCTCAGCAACCAGGTCGTACGGCGCCTGCAGCTCCTTGGCCGCAACGTAGAGCTCGTCGCGGTCGAGGTTCTGGAGGCGCGCGATTTCGCCCTTGATGGTGCGCAGGTGCTTGACGGCCTCGGAGACGTCGCCAGTGCCGGCCTCACCCTTGGAGCGGATCATGGCCGCGCCCTCGGTGATGCGGCGCAGGGCCTCGCCCAGGTTGGTACCACCGCAGACGAAGGGCACGTCGAAATCCCACTTGTTGATGTGGTTGACGTAATCGGCGGGGCTGAGTACCTCGGACTCGTCGATGAAGTCCACACCCAGCTCGCCGAGGATCTGCGCCTCCACGAAATGGCCGATGCGGGCCTTCGCCATCACCGGAATGTCCACAGCGTTGACGATGCCCTCGATGAGGTCCGGATCGGACATGCGGGCCACGCCGCCCTGGGCACGGATATCAGCCGGCACGCGCTCCAGCGCCATGACGGCGGACGCACCTGCGTCCTCAGCAATTCGTGCCTGCTCCGGGGTAACGACGTCCATGATGACGCCACCCTTGAGCATGTCAGCTAGTCCACGCTTGACGCGCGTCGTGGCGCGTCCCTGTTCATTCTTCTGTTCAGTCATAGCTCACATAGTGGCGCAGAAAATTGGTCCAAGACAAGAGCCATTTCCCGAGTGTTGAATTAGACCACTTATGATGGGGCCGTGTCTTTCCGCCTCGACCCATCTGATACGCGCACGCTGCCGGTGCAGATCGCCGAAGCCCTCCGCACCCAAGTCGCGGCGGGCATTCTGCTGCCCGGCGAGCAAGTTCCGTCGACGCGATCGCTAGCCCGCGATTTGGGCGTTTCCCGAGGCAGTGTGGTCACCGCCTATGAACAGCTCACCGCCGAGGGCTACCTCACCGCGGCGGTTGGATCGGGCACCGTCATCAACCCGCACCTGCCCCACGGGCGCGCCCCGCAGCCTCATCCTGCTCCACGGCCCACACCTTCCCCACCGCGCGTGGAGTTGACCCCCGGTTTGCCCGATACAGCCGGAATCATCACCCCCGAATGGAGGGCGGCGTGGCGCAAGGCCGCGGTGGATCCTTCCGGCGATCTCCCCCGCGAGGTGGCCGCGCACCTGCGCCACATGCGCGGGCTGACCGTCGACCCGGCTTATGTCGTCATCACCGCCGGCGCCCGCGACGGGCTGTCGGTGCTGCTGCGCGCGCTGGGCGGCCACTTGCGCGTGGGGGTGGAGTCCCCCGGCTACCCCAGCCTGCGCCGCATCCCCCAGGCCTTGGGCCACACGCTTGTCGACATCCCCACCGACGCCCACGGCGTCACCGTCCCCACCGTTGACCTCGACGTTCTCATCGTCACCCCCTCACACCAGCACCCCTATGGCGGTTCGCTGCCGGCTGCCCGGCGCGCGGAGCTCGTCGAGTGGGCGCGCGGCAACGACGTGCTCATCATCGAGGACGATTTCGATTCCGAGCTGCGCTACGTGGGCCAGCCCTTGCCCGCGCTGACCGCGCTCGCTCCGGAACACACGGTGTTGCTGGGCACATTTTCCTCGGTGATTTCGCCGTCGATTGCCTGCGGCTACCTCGTGGTGCCGCCGAGCTTGCGCGCGGGCGTGGACCGCGTGCGGGAGGTCTTCGGCCAGCCCGTCGGCGCTATCCCCCAGGCGGCGCTGGCGAACTACCTGGCCAGCGGGGCGCTGCGGCGGCATACCGGCCGAATGCGCCGTGCCTACAAGCGCCGCCGCGACCTCGTCCAAGCCGCGCTGGAAGACACCCCCGCTATCCTTCTGCCCATCCACGGCGGGCTCCATGCGGTGTTGTTGTGTGAGGAGGGCGTCGTCCAGCGCGCGGCCGATCTGGGCCTCACGCTGACCCCGCTCAGCGACTACTGGGGCGGCGCGCCCGCCGAGGAAGGCGTGGTCTTGGGCTTTGGGCATTTGAGCGACGTCGAACTCGCCGCCGCGCTGGAGCTGATCAAGCAGGCCTTAACTAGCTGACACGTAGCTGCCCTATTGTGATGTCTATGGAGTTTTTGGACACGGAGTCTAATGGCTTTTTGGACGGGGAGTCCAGATAGTTTTTGGTCACGGAGTCCAAAGACTTCCTTGTCGTGATGTCTCAAGACTTTTTGGACAG